>NZ_JBVVQY010000009.1:0-246499 GCF_055811615.1 Mesorhizobium sp. WSM4807 | reverse complement strand
CGTTGCAGCAGGGCGCGGCCTCACCCGACCCCACCCGCCTCCCTTCGCTCGGCACCCTCCCCTCGAGGGGAGGGGCGCCCGCCAGGAACCCCGCCAATGACCGAAACCCCGACCGTTCTCTCCCCAACCGCCGAAGCCCCGGTCGAAGGCCTGCCGCCGGGTTTCGGCGAAGGCATCGCCGGCAAGGCCGCCTTTCTCATCGCCATCGCCTTCTCCGTCTTCCAGATCTACATCGCCGCCTATGGCAACTTGCCTAGCCAGGTGGTGCGCGCCATGCATGTCGGCTTCTTGCTGCTGCTCGGCTTTGGCCTGATCGCCAATCTGCGCGCCACAAGCACACCGGCGAAAGCAGCGTTCTGGACGCTCGGCGTGCTCGGCTTCGCCACCGGCCTCTACAATTGGGTGTTCTATGCCGATCTCATCCGGCGCTCCGGCTTCCCCACCACGCCTGACCTGATCGTCGGCACGGTGCTGGTCGTGCTGGTTTTCGAGGCTGCGCGGCGGCTGATGGGGCTGCCGCTTGCCCTGATCGCCTTGATCTTTCTCGCTTACGCTTTCTTCGGCAATCATCTGCCGCCGCCCTTCATCCATCGCGGCTATGATTTCGCCCAGCTCATCGACACCTTCGCCTTTGGCACCGAAGGCATATACGGCACGCCGGTCTACGTCTCGGCCGCCTATATCTTCATCTTCGTCGTCTTCGCCGCCTTTCTCGAACGCGCCGGTATGATCGCACTGTTCAACGATTTCGCCCTTGGCCTGGTCGGCACGTGGCGCGGCGGCCCGGCCCAGGTCTGCGTTCTGTCCTCGGCGCTGATGGGTACCATTTCCGGCTCCGGCGTCGCCAATGTGGTGGCCAGCGGCCAGTTCACCATCCCGCTGATGAAGCGCTTCGGTTTCCGTTCGGCTTTCGCCGGCGCCGTCGAGGCGACCTCTTCGATGGGCGGCCAGATCATGCCGCCGGTGATGGGCGCGGTCGCCTTCATCATGGCTGAGACACTGAACATTCCCTATGCCGAGGTGGTCAAGGCGGCGATAATCCCGGCGCTGCTCTATTTTGGCGCCTGCTTCTGGCAGGTCTACTTGGAGGCCGGCAAGGCCGGCCTGCAGGGCATGGCCAAGGCGGACCTGCCCAATCCGTGGGACGCGGTGAGAAGACATTGGCCGCTGGTGCTGCCGCTGGCCGCACTTATCTATCTGCTGTTTGCCGGCTATACGCCGATCTTCGCCGGCACCATGGGGCTGGCGCTGACCATCGTGCTCATCCTCGGCACGCCGCTGGCGGCGCTGATCGGGCCGCTTGCGTTCCGCATCGTCTTCTGGCTGGCGCTCGGGCTTGCCGCCGCCTCTTTCATGAGGTTCGGCGTCAATATCCTCAGCTTTGTGATCGCTGGGCTAATTGTCGCCTGCGTCACATTCAGGGGCGGACGCGAGACGCTGCAGATATGCATAGACTCGCTTGCCGAGGGAGCAAAGAACGCGCTGCCGGTCGGCATCGCCTGCGCCATCGTCGGCATCGTCATCGGCACTTTGACGCTCACCGGCATCGCCTCCACCTTCATCGGCTGGATCATCTCCATCGGCGAGAACAATCTGTTCCTGTCGCTGGTACTGACCATGCTGACCTGCCTGGTGCTCGGCATGGGCATCCCGACGATCCCCAATTACATCATCACCTCGTCGCTGGCCGGGCCGGCATTGCTGTCGCTTGGCGTGCCGCTGGTGGTCAGCCATATGTTCGTCTTCTATTTCGGCATCATGGCCGACCTCACACCGCCGGTGGCGCTGGCCGCTTTCGCCGCCGCGCCGATGGCCAAGGAGAGCGGCCTCAAGATCGGCATCCAGGCCACCAAGCTTGCCGTCGCCGGCTTCGTCGTGCCGTTCATGGCGGTCTACACCCCGGCGCTGATGTTGCAGGACCCCGGGCCGATCGCCGCCCAGTTCGGCTATCCGGTCGAGGTCGCCTATGTCGTCGCCAAGGCCTGTATGGGCATTGCCATGTGGGGCGCTGCCGCCGTCGGGTTCCTCGCCCGGCGCATGGCCTGGTGGGAACGTCTCGTCACCTTCGCCGCCGGCGTGCTGCTGGTTGCGGCACTGCCGCTCACCGACGAAGCCGGCTGGGCGCTCTCTTTCATCTGGATCGGCTGGCACTGCTGGCGTGCGCGGCAGGCGTCGAGTACGGCATGAGCCTCTGTATCCTCGCCGCCGGCAAGACGGTGACGCTCACTGTGGCCGCCTTCACGCTCGCCTGGACGCATTCGGTGGAAAAGACGCATTGGCAGGAAGACTGGAAGGTGATGCCGTCCGGCTTGCTGATCGCCGAGGCACGGATCAAGGGCTCGGGCGCCGGCATGGAACCGCCGGAAGGCTCGGTGCTGCGGGACGGCTGGTGGATCTATAAACCCAAGATGGCGCCGCAGCGGCGCCTTGTGCTCGCGGCCTCTGGCACGACGGGTGAAGGCTGGACCCTGTGCACGGTTCAGGGCTGCCGCGAACTCGCCAAGGCGGCAGGCGATGCGACCGTGCTGGAGCCCTGCGAAGGTTCGAGCCAGCCGCGATAACGGACGATGATTCCAGTGAAGCGATGTGAAATCTCGACATGGAAGCGAAACCGGCCGTCTTCCACGGTTTCGTAGGATGTCGAGCGCGGGCACAGCCACGGCGGCAGCGGCAGACCCCAAATGCTCCAGTGACGCAGGGTGAGCGTCAGCCGTCCATCTTCTGCGACCAGCGCCATCGCGAAGGTCAACGGGCCGAAGCGTTCGCACAGCAGCCGCTGCGACCGGTCCCGGCCAGCGCACTGTCGGCTTGAAAAACCGTGCGTGCCGAATGTCCGGGTCCAGGTTTCGCCATCCTCGCCGGTTTCAAACCGGACACGGATGGGAATATCGGCGCACGGCTTCGGAAACCCGACAAGCCAGGCGGTTAGCCGGCCAAGGATATTACCTCCGCGCTCGACGCGCGCCCGTCCTTCCGCTGTCGTCGTGCCATCATGCATGGCGCGGATCTCGTCCGGCAGACTTAGCCAGGCGTCGCCGAGCAAGGCGGCATAAAGCGGTGTGTCCAAATCAACGGGTTCGTTTCTGAAACCTGTGTAGATCGTCTTGCTGGCAAACAGCGCCTCATAATCCTCAAGCTCCAAATCGTGCACGGCAGCCCGCGCGCCGGGCGGCGCCTCATGTCCATGCAGCGCCTTGCGGACAAGCGCCTCGACCGCCATCGACGGGATCAGCGGCCCGTCATTGCCCTCCGCCAGCAGGTGCCACGATCGTGTGACCGCCACGCCCGTCTGGTCCGATCCCGCCACCTCGACGAATATGCCGCCGCGGTGCTCGCCCCAGCGCAGCCGGTTCGTGGCCAACTGCATGAGCGGGGCCAGCGGCGAAAGCGAGCGGACTGTTCGCGCGCGCACCAGCCAGGCAAGCCCGATCAAGGCGCGGTGAAGCACTTCGGGGCGCGGCCCGGCTCCCATCCAGATGGTTTTCGCTTCCGGCCAAAGCTCTGACAGCGCGCGCAGGCCTGGAACGTCGACCAGCGAGAACAGCGTATTTCTCAGTGGCAGGCGGGCCGGCGGTGCGATCGTGTAGCGCGTCTGTTCGGTGAACGGATGGCCTAGCGCTGAACGACCGTTCCGCACGAGCTTGACTGGCTGGCCGGCATAGCCGGATATGGCGCGGATCACATTTTCACCGACACCGGCAAAGGGCGACGGCGCGATGCCGCCGCGGATGCTGTCGACTCGCGCCATGTCCAGAGACAGCCGACGCACCGCCGCCGCCGTCAGCACCGGAAAACTGGACACCCCGGACAGCACGAAAAGACCAGCCGTTCGCGCCGCATCGTTGAACGCAGACACGCCGGCAACGAAATCCGAGCCGTCGGCAAGATCGAGATAATTCACCCCCTGGTCGATGCAGGCCTCGATCAGGCGATATCGGCTCTCCCCATAGGCCTGGAACGGGCCGCTGGCATCGATCAGTATATCGGGCCGCAGCGGTGAAAGTTGCTCGACGATATCGCCGTCGCGATCGAACAGCGCCGGAACAATCCCGGCGACGGCACGATCGCGGTTCTTGCAGTAGGCATCGGCCCTGGCCAGCGAGCGCCCGGCGACGATCAGGGTCAGGCGCGGCTCGTTCTCAAGCAATTCGACGATCCGGCCGCCAAAGCTGCCATAGCCGCCGACGATGAGGATCTTCATCGCGGCTCCCCCAAAAAGCTAAGGGTCCCGCTATATCGGGCAAAGCGAAAACCTGCTGGAGCTCGGCGCCTAGCCAATCAGCCGCCCCTCCAACTCGGCGGAAGGGATCTCGCAACTCGCTTTCCTGCCGAACAGCGCGTAACGGTTCTTGGCAATGCGATCGTAGAGCCAGTTGCGGAGCGGGCGCGGCAGCAGGAGCAACGACTTCGCCGCCCGCCACCGCCAGCCCCGTTCGGCCATGGCGGCAACGAACCTGTCCAGGCGGGTGAAGGCGGCGCCGTCGATGAGGGCCAGATTGGTCTCGTAGCTGTCCGTCCGCAGTCCGTATTTCGAAACAGTGCTTCACCGAGCGGTGACTGCCGTGGCGAAGCGGAAGCGGCTTTTGCGTCGAGCCCCACCACCATGCGCACGAAGCCCGAGCACAGCACGTAAACGCCGTCGAACACGATCAACGGCTGGCTTGCATCGAAGGCGGGTTTTTCAGGAGGATTGTCTGGCTGGGTGGTCACGCGAGTCCCGGCTGCTTGGTGTCAAACGACACTAAGCTTGCCGGCTGCGAGATCAAAGTCCCTAGAATCTCAGAACCTTGGTGTTGTCGCACGCCGCCTGTCGGCGAGCGCACGACGTTCCACGCGATAGGTCGTCGCACGGTGATCGGCGGCCGGCCTGCAGATCCGGCTGTCGTGACGGCTTTCCATGGTCGTCATCAGTGTGCGCTGATGCCGAGCGTATGGCTGCGGCGTGCGCAAGCGGGGCCAGGGCCGCGCATGTAATAGCGCTCCGGCCGGTAGGTCGGCGCGACAAATTCGCGGATGGCGGCAGCGTAGCCGATGAGGTGCGTCAAGAAGCTCATTTTACCTGTCCCTGTCCCGATTTCGGATGTCCCTTCCGAATTGCGGAGATCATAGCGTCTAGGCGTGAATAGTCGGTGAACACGATGTTAATATCTGGTCGAAAAGGCCTTGGTTCGTGGCCGCAATGCGGCTGATTCGGGGTCTTTCCATGCAGTTCGTCGACATTTCGGTCGATGTGACTTTTGCATCACATATGTTTCGTTTGGATGTCGCTCGGACGCGTTTCTGTTTCAGCCTTGGCCAGCGCCGCGAAATTTCCTTGCTTGCTTGGGGAAAGTCAGGAACCCGTCCGAACGCCGGACGTTGACGCCCAGAGCCGGGACCCACCCGGCCCAGCAGGCTGCGGCTTCCGAGCGAAACCGCCGCCGGAACCCCAAACCAGCAAGAACAATGGAAAGGCAAAAGCCATGGGTTTCTTTTCGAAAGACATCAAGACGCTGGACGACCTCTTCGTCCACACGCTGCGCGACATCTATTACGCCGAAAAACAGATCGAGAAGTCGCTGCCGAAGATGATCGACAAGGCGACCGACCCGCAGCTGAAAGCCGGCCTTGAAAAGCACCTCGGCCAGACCAAGGGCCATATCGAGCGCGTCGAGAAGGTGTTCGAACTGCATGGCGTGAAGGCCAAGACGGTCAACTGTCCGGCCATCGACGGCATTCTCGAGGAAGCCGATGAAGTCAGCGGCGACATCGATGACAAGGACGTTCTCGACGCCGCCCTGATCGCATCCGCGCAGGCGGTCGAGCACTATGAAATAACCCGTTACGGCACGTTGATCGCCTGGGCCAAGCAGCTTGGCCGCACCGACTGCGCCAATGTCCTGGCCAACAATATCAAGGAAGAGCAGGCGACCGACCGCAAGCTTACCGAGATTGCGGAAGCCAAGGTCAACCTTCAGGCCGCCGAATAGCAGTCTCGATCCAGGCAAAGCCGGGCAACCCGGCTTGCCTCGCTTTTTCGCGGGGCCGGAACTGTTTCTATCCGTTCAAGGCCTCGTGACGGCGTCGCCAAGCCGAAGCCGTCACAGCAAATCGGCGCCACACCAAACCGGCATAGGATCGCGTGCGATGGCCAGCCTTGAGCAGTATCACGCCAAACGCGATTTCAAGAAGACCGCCGAGCCGGCCGGCAAGGTCGTTCGCAACAGGAAAGGTGAGGCCGGCGGCATCTTTGTCGTCCACAAGCACGCCGCGACACGACTGCATTACGACCTTCGCCTGGAGCATGGCGGCGTGCTGTGGAGCTGGGCGATAACCCGGGGTCCGAGCCTCGATCCGCATGAAAAGCGGTTCGCCGTGCATGTCGAGGACCACCCGATCGACTACGCGTCCTTCGAAGGCACCATTCCCAAGGGCGAATATGGCGGCGGCTCGGTCATCGTCTGGGACGAAGGCAAATGGCAACCGGAGACCGATCCGGCCCACGCGATGAAAAAGGGCCATATCAGCTTCGAATTGCACGGCCACAAGCTGAACGGTCTCTGGCATCTGGTGCGGCTGAAGCCGCGTCCGGGCAAAACGCGCGACAATTGGCTGCTGATCAAATCCGACGATGCCGCCGCGCGGCCAGGTGAGGACATCTTGCAGGAGGCGCCCGAGTCGGTGAAGTCGGGCCTGACGATCGAGGAGGTTGGCGAAGGCAAGACCGCCGATGGCAAGAAGCCAAGGGTCTGGCATTCGAGCAAACGATCCACCAGCAAGGCGAAGGCCAAGGTGGCAAAGCAGCTCGAGTTCATCGAACCATGCCTCGCCACACTGCAGAGGGATGCCCCTCCCGGCAAGGAATGGCTGCATGAGGTGAAATTCGACGGCTACCGCATGCAGGCGCAACTTGCCGGCACAAAGGTGCGGCTGTTGACGCGCACCGGCCTCGACTGGACGGGCAAATTCGGCGGCGTGATTGTTGCAGAACTCGGGCGTCTGAAATGTACCGACGCCATCATTGACGGCGAGATCGTCGTGCTGGCAGACAGCGGCGTCTCGTCTTTCGCGCTGCTCCAGGCTGACCTGTCGGCCGGCCGCACGGATCGTTTTCTCTATTACGTCTTCGACCTGATCCGTCTCGACGGCCAAGACCTGCGCAAAGAGCCGCTGGTCGAGCGCAAGCAGGCTTTGCAGGATTTGCTTGGCAAACAGCCAGACAATTCGGCAGTCCGCTTCAGCGACCATTTTGCCGAACCGGGCAAGGTCATGCTGGAGCACGCCTGCCGCATGGGGTTGGAAGGCATCGTCTCCAAGCGCGCCGACGCGCCCTATCGCAGCGGCCGCGGCTTGTCCTGGGTGAAGTCGAAATGCACGCTGCGCCAGGAGTTCGTCATCGGCGGCTACCTGCCGTCGGAGAAGACCGGGCGCGGATTGCGCTCCTTGCTGGTCGGCTACCATGAGGGCGGCAAGCTGCACTATGCCGGCCGTGTCGGCACCGGTTTTTCGATGCAGAGTACCAACGACCTGAAGAAAAAGTTGGATGCGCTCAAGGCGAAAACCTCGCCCTTCGACAGGGCGGTACCGAGAGGCAAAGGGCTGGGCAAAGGAGTGGTTTGGGTGAAGCCCGAACTTGTCGGCGAAGTGGAGTTCCGCACCTGGACGTCCGACCGTATAATACGCCACGCCTCGTTCCAGGGATTGCGCGAGGACAAGCCGGCGGAGGAAGTCGTGGAGGAAAAACCGAAGGCACCCGCTGGCGGGGCCGACACCAAGGCAAAGCCTGCCGACACCAAGGCAAAGCCTGCTGGGGGCAAGGGCGAGATATCCGCCTCTGTCAAATCCACGGGGGCGGCAAACACCGTCGTAAAACTTTCTCATCCGGACAAGCTTCTGTGGCCGCAGGAGAAGGTATCGAAGCAGGGCCTGCTCGATCACTACGCTTTGGTCTGGCCGCGCATGCAACAATTCGTCATCAATCGGCCGCTCAGCCTGGTGCGGGCGCCGGACGGCGTCGGCGGCCAACGCTTCTTTCAGAAACATGCCTCGGCCGGCATGCATGACAAGATCGCCAGGATGAAGGATCCGACCGACGGCGAGGAGATCCTGTTCATCCGCGATTTCGACGGCGTCGCTGCCTTGGTCCAGCTCGGCGTGGTCGAGATCCATATCTGGGGCTGCACCATCGACGAACTGGATAAGCCGGACCAGATCATCTTCGATCTCGATCCCGACGAAGGCGTCGACGTGAAAGCGGTGCGCGCGGCGGCGCTCGAAATTCACGGCCGGCTCGATGCGCTGTCATTGCCGAATTTCGTCAAGACGTCGGGCGGCAAGGGCTACCATGTCGTCGTGCCGCTGAAACCGTTGGCGGATTGGGATGAGGTGAAGGACTTCGCCCATGATTTCGCCCGCGCCCTCGAGCAGGCCGCCCCTGATCGGTATACAGCGACGCTGTCGAAGAAGGCGCGCACCGGCAAGATCTTCGTCGACTATCTGCGCAATGGCCGCGGCTCGACCACGGTGGCACCCTATTCGTCGCGCGCCAAGAAAGGCGCTACGGTCTCGATGCCGGCGACCTGGGCGGAGATCGAGGCCGGGTTGGCGCCGAACGCCTTTCCGATCGGCGACAAGACGACGCTGAAGCAGTTGGCGAAAGCCGATCCCTGGGCAGATTTTTTCAAGCAGGGCAAGCCGCTCAAGCGCGGCTGATCAGTTACTTTTCAGCCGAGAAACACCGTCTCGAACGCCTGCTTGCCCATCGGCGAAAAGATCACTGCGCGGCTGTCTTTCTCGCGTCGCGCCCATTTCTCGGCGACAATCTTGTCGAGAATGGCCGCACCCAGCGTGCCGGCCAGATGCGAGCGCCGCACGCTCCAGTCGAGGCAGGCCCGGCACACCGGTCGTCGCGCCTTGCTCGCGACATCGATGCCGATGGCGGCGAAATGCGAGGCGGCCGACGGCCCGAGCCGGATCTCCTTGTCGTGGCGCAGGAGCACTTGTCTAGCGACAAGACGGTCGAGCATCGCCACGGCCTGCTCGCCGGCGAGGTGGTCGTAGCAGACCCGCGCCACGCGCATGGCGGCGTCGCGCGGGCCCGGCCGCACCCGCTGCGGCCCGACCGCAGCGGCGACGCCGGTAATCGCCTCGATCATGCCGGCCACCTGCGGCCCGGCGAGGCCGTAGTAGCGATGCCGCCCCTGGCTTGCCAGCGTCAGCAGCCCACCCTCCATCAGTTTCGACAGATGCGAGCTGGCGGTCGGCAGCGACACGCCGGCCTCGAGCGCCAGTTCGCTCGCTGTCAGTGCCGTGCCACCCATCAGCGCGGTCAGCATGTTTGCCCGCGCCGGATCGCCGACCAGGCTGGCGATGCGGGCTATGTCTGGTCCTTCACGCATAGTTCGTCCTTCATCGAAGCATTGTCGTCAGATAACCACTATCCTCCGCTGAAATCAAGGAGACGACGATGACCGCAAGAACCGTTCCCCACACCGTGCTTGTCAGCCGCTTCGGCCGTCGGCCGTTTCCGTTCATCATCTTACACCGGTTGCATCTGCGGCTCCTGGCGCGGTGGTACGACCGCCATCTGCAGCGCCTCGACCTCGCCGAGATTGACGAGCATCTTTTGCGCGATCTTGGCCTGACGCCAGAAGACGTTCGCCGCGAATGCGCGAAGTCCTTCTGGCAAGCGTGACCAGCGTGGAAATTGCCTAGCACACTAGAACCACAGAACGTTTCGACACCGCTCGAACTGTCGGCGCAAGAAACCAAATTCAGCAAGGAGACAAAAGATGACCATCACCTGCTTCATCCGCTACGAGATCGACCCGTTCGGCAAGGCGGCATTCGAGGAGTATGCCCGCAATTGGGGTCAGGCGATCCCGCGCTGCGGCGCCGATCTGATCGGCTATTTTGCGCCGCATGAGGGCTCGGCCACCACCGCCTATGCCGCTTACAACATCGACAACCTGGCGGCTTACGAAGCTTACCGTGCCAGGCTCGCCGCCGACCCGGCCGGCAAGGCGAATTACGAATTCGCGCGGCGTGAAAAATTTATCCTCAAGGAAGATCGCATGTTCCTGAAGCTCGCATCCGGGCCGCATTCCTCTCTGGTGAAACTATGATCGCCGTCATCTTCGAGGTCGAGCCGGCAGCGGGCAAGCGCGATGCCTATCTCGCCATGGCAGCCGACCTGCGCCCGCTGCTCGACGGCATCGATGGTTTTGTGTCGATCGAACGCTTCCAGAGCCTCACCGACCCGACACGCATCCTGTCGCTGTCGTTCTGGCGAGACGAGGAGGCGGTGAAGGCCTGGCGCAACACGGGGGAACATAGGCGGGCTCAGAAGACCGGCCGTGGCGGCATCTTTGCCGACTATCGTCTGCGCATCGCCCATGTCGTGCGCGACTATGGCCTGACCGAACGTGCAGAGGCGCCTGAGGACAGCCGGGCGCTGCATGGGTAGGGCTTTCTAAGCATTCCCGATCAGCACGCCCGCCGCGAACACCAATCCGCCGCCCAGCACCACCTGGAAGGCGGCGCGCCAGAACGGCGTCTGCATATAACGGTTCTGCACAAAGGCGATCGCCCACAGTTCGAAGAACACCACCACGGCCGCGAGAATTGTCGCGGTCCAGAAATACGGAATGAGGTAGGGCAAGGCGTGACCGAGACCGCCCAGCGCGGTCATGACGCCCGTGGTGATGCCGCGTTTTACCGGCGAGCCGCGGCCCGACAGCTTGCCGTCGTCGGAGGCGACCTCGGTGAAGCCCATCGAGATGCCGGCGCCGATCGAGGCGGCGAGCCCGACCAGGAAGGTCTGAAATGTGTCATGCGTGGCAAACGCGGCGGCGAAGATCGGCGCCAGTGTCGACACCGATCCGTCCATCAGCCCGGCCAGGCCCGGCTGCACATAGGTCAGGATGAACTGGCGTTGCTCGGCCGCTTCTTCCTCGTCCTTCACCGCGCCCGGCACATGCTTTTGCTCCAGCCGCTGCGCCAGCGTCTCGTGGCCCTGTTCGGCCACCGCCAGATCGTCGAGCAGCTTTCGTGTCGAGGCGTCGCTGGTGCGTTTCGCCGCCTCGACGTAGAACAGGTACGCCTGCCGCTCCATCGCCTCGGCTTGGCTGCGTACATGCTCGATGCCGAGTGGCCTGACCAGCCAGTCGGGCTTGCGATCGTAATAGCCCCTCACATGCTCGCGCCGGATCAGCGGAATGCGCTCGCCGAAACGCTCGCGGTGAAGTTCGATCAGCGAGTCGCGATGGCCGTCCTCCTCCTCGGCCATCTCCTCGAACACTTTGGCCGAATGCGGAAAGCTATCCGCCAGCCCGTCGGCATAGGCACGATAGATACGCCCGTCGTCTTCCTCGGAAGAAATGGCGAGCGCCAGGATCTCTTGCTCCGAGAGCGACTCGAAAGGACGGCGGCCAAAACCGAAAACACGGGAAAGCATGAGAAATTCACCCTAGTTTAGAATTATTCTAAACTAGGGTTTGGCGCGCCATTGGTCAATCGCGCCCGCCTGCCGAACGTCCAAAATTAGGAGCTCCGGGGATCCTTCTCTGCCCCTTAATTATTGGCGAATGTTCACCTATATAGCTGAACCTAAGCCAAGAAAAAGGAATCCGTAGATGCCGGCAAAACAGTCCACGCATGCATTCGACCCGAAACCCGTTCTCGACCTGATCGCCGGTATCGAGGCCGATTTGCAGCGCCTCAAAGGCCTGGTCGAGCAGCAGGTCGAAAAATTCGATCCGGCCAACCCGCACAACAAGGCCCCCGACGGCAAGCTGACCGAGGAGGGCGTCGAGTGTTGCTACCGCATGTTCGACGAGGGCAAGTCGCGCTATTCGGTTGCCCAGCAGATGAAGATATCCTTCGCCGCCGCCACCCATCGCTTCAACACCTGGCGCAAGATGGGCGGCGCCAAACGGAAAAGGACGCTTTTGGGGTAAGAAGCGGCCGGGCGAAGATCTCCTGACTTCGTCACCCTGGGGCGGAGCGAACGCGAAGCGGAGCGCAGACCTAGGATGACGAAGTTGGGGAGGCTTCGGCCAAACGTCGGGGCGCTGATGAAGGCACCACGCTCTTTTCGCAATCCACGAATTGTAACGGTCACATTTTTCCAGTGGTGCGCGGCCTAATTTTCCGTGCACCATGGGCGATCTCACTTCTGCAGGACCTCGCCATGACCACCCTTCCCGGCATCGCCGACATCCGCGCCGCAGCAGCGCGATTGTCCGGCCTGATCGTCGAAACGCCGCTGATCGAATCGCCTGAGCTGAACAAGCGCTTCGGCGCCAGGATCCTGTTCAAGCCGGAGACGCTGCAGCGTACCGGCTCGTTCAAGTTCCGCGGCGCCTACAACAAGCTGTCGTCGCTGAGCGATGAGGAGCGCAGCCGTGGCGTCGTAGCCTTCTCGTCGGGCAATCACGCGCAAGGCGTCGCCGCCTCGGCGGCGATGTTTGGCGTCAATGCGGTCATCGCCATGCCCACCGATGCGCCGGCGATGAAGGTCGGCAATGTCAGGAAAATGGGCGCGGAAGTGGTGCCGTTCGACCGTTTCCGCGATGACCGCATGACGGTGGTTCGCCCGTACGTCGAACGCGGTATGGTCCTGGTCCCACCTTTCGACGATCCGGCCATCATCGCCGGCCAGGGCACGATCGGCCTCGAACTGATGGCGCAAGCGAAAGCGCTCGGCGTGAGCCTCGACGCGGTCGTCATTCCCTGCGGCGGCGGCGGCTTGAGCAGCGGCATCTCGATTGCGGTCAAGGATGCCTCGCCGGGCACGGCCGTCTGGGCGGTGGAACCCGAACATTTCGACGACACCTGTCGTTCACTGGCCAGAGGTGCCCGGGTTTCGATCGACCCCGGCCACACTTCGATCTGCGACGCGCTCCTCACCGCCGAGCCGGGCGCGATCACCTTCGAGATCAACCGCAGGAATCTCGCCGGCGGCATTGCCGTCTCCGACAAGGCCGCGGCACAGGCTATGCGTGACGCCATGGCCCATCTCAAGCTGGTGGTCGAGCCCGGCGGCAGCGTCGGGCTGGCCGCACTGTCATCAGGCGAGATCGAGCTATCAGGCAAATGCATTGCCGTGGTGCTGTCCGGCGGCAATGTCGATTTCGGCACCTACGCTGAGATCATGGCGGCGGCTTAGGTGGCGACCGAACCAGCACCATTCAAAAAGGCTGACATGGAATGAAACTGTTCTTCAGCCGCAATCCCAATCCTCGCCTCGCGGTCGCGGTGGCACGTTATCTCGACGCAAAGGTCGAGTTTAAATTCGCCTCCCCCTTCGCTCCGGGGCAGGCTGAGCGATTTCGCCCACTGAATCCAAATCTTTCATTGCCCATACTTGTAGGCTCGGGAAAAAGCCTCTGGGAGACCGATGCCATAGCCTGCCGGCTGTCACGCGACGCGCATTCGGATCTCTGGCGCACCGGCGATGACGAACCCGAGATGATCCGATGGCTCAGTTGGGGGAAAGAGAACTTCGCAAGAGCTTGCGACGTCGTGCATTTCGAACGCGGGACCAAACAGCGGTATGGGCTCGGCCCGATCGATCAGGGCCGGGTTGAGGAGGGGTTGAGAGACTTCCGCACGGCCGCTGCAACACTTGAGGCCGAGCTTTCCGAGCGAGAATGGCTGGTTGAAAATTCGGTTTCCTATGCCGACTTTCGAATGGCGACGTTTCTGCCCTTCAACGATGTCGCCGGATTGCCGCTCGATGATTATCCTTCTGTCAGCCGCTGGTATCGTCAGCTTGAAGAAATCGACGCCTGGCGCGATCCTTTCCAAGGACTGGAAGCGCCTGAATTGCCGCCGGTCCCGGGAAGCCCGCATGAACCTCGATCCGAATGATCATGCCTATCGGCACAACCCGATGCGCTATCAAAGCGCGGTGTTTCACGACCTATCCGCCATGGCGAGAGTCCCCCTTTTTCTGTTGATCAAAACGGGAAAACAACGCTAACTGGCTCCCGCGAGGGACCATGCTGACAGTTGATGAAGTGCGAGCAATCCCGTTGTTTTCGGGTTTGCCGCCGGCCGAACTGGAGCGGCTGGCGCGGACAGCGGCCGACCTCCATCTCAGCCCTGGAGAGTTCGCAGTTCACGAGGGCGGAGAGGCAGCGCTGTTTGCGGTTCTCGCCGGCAGGATCGAAGTCGTAAAAACCTTCGACGGCGTCGAGCGGACGCTCGGCTGGCGGCTGCCGGGAACGATATTCGGTGAGGTGCCGATTGCCCTAGGCTCGGGTTTTCCGGGCGGGTACCGCGCCACTGAGCCGTCCCGCGTGATGCGGATCGAGGTTCAGCAGTACTACTCCATCGCCGCGGTTTCAAAGGACGTCGCCCAGAAGGTCAGCGCGCTTGCCCGCGAGCGGATGGGCGGGCTGCAGAGCGTCACTGCCGAGCCGCAGAAACCGCGCGTGACATTGGTCGGCCATCGCTGGGACACGGCGTGCGGTGATCTGCGCCGGTTTCTGGCCCGCAACCAGATCTCATTCACCTGGCTGTTGCCCGACACCTCAGATGCCGAGGCTTTCTGGTCTGCCATGGGCAAGCCGGCTCTCGATGGTCCCGTTGCCCGGCTGGCGGACGGAGAGATCATGGAAAGTCCCGCCGTGCGCGATCTTGCCATGCGCCTCGGGCTGCAGACGCGCCCGCGCGGCGCCGAATACGATGTCGCGATCATTGGCGGCGGACCGGCCGGCCTTGCCGCGGCGGTCTACGGCGCATCCGAGGGGCTGCGCACCATCGTCGTCGAGCGCGAGGCGCCCGGCGGACAGGCGGGGACATCGTCGCGGATCGAAAACTATCTCGGCTTTCCCAGCGGAATCTCCGGCGACGAACTGGCCAGCCGCGCGCTGCAGCAGGCGAGGCGGCTGGGCGCCGAAATCCTGGTCACCCGCTCCGTCGCCGGCATCGATCCGGCGACGCACCAGCTGTTTCTCGACGGTACCGATGCCGTGCGGGCGCGCAGCCTCATTCTTGCGACAGGCGTGACATGGCGTCGTCTCGCCATCGACGGGTTCGACCGGCTTATTGGCAAGGGCGTCTATTATGGAGCCGCGCGCAGCGAGGCAAGCACCACCCATGGACTGGACGTCTTCCTGATCGGCGCCGGCAACTCGGCCGGCCAGGCAGCGCTGCATTTTTCGGGCCATGCGCGCAGCGTGACACTGCTCGTGCGCGGCCCGGCGCTTGCAGACAGCATGTCTCACTACCTGATCGAGCAGCTCAGGGCGAAATCGAACGTAAAAGTCCAGCTTCGGTCCGAAGTCCAGGCTGTGCACGGCGAGACTCACCTGACGGCGATCGACATTCTTGACAAGGCCGGCAATGAGGTGAGCCGGCACGATTGCGGCGGGCTCTTCGTTTTCATTGGCGCCAACGCAGAGACCGAGTGGTTGCCGGCCGACGTCGTGCGCGATGCCCGCGGATACGTGCTGACCGGGGACGATGTGAAGAAGGCCGGGGGCTGGTCGCACGACCGCGACCCCTATCTGCTCGAAACCAGTGCGCCCGGCGTCTTTGCCTGCGGCGACGTACGCTTGAGTCCTGTCAAGCGGGTTGCGTCAGCGGTCGGAGAGGGCAGCATGGCGATCGCGTTCGTTCACCAGTATCTGGCGAATGAAGGAAAGGCCCACCGCAGCCGAAGCTAGACAGGGCCGGCAACGTCCGCTTATGCTCCGTGCTCGGCTCCGCCGACCACTTCAAACGGCATGGTCCCACGCGTCGGCCATTGATGGCAGCCGGCCTGACTGAGTTTTGATCCTAGTCCAGCGTTCGGCGGAACCGCACCAGTGCGACGCCTGCAAACAGCGCTACGAACATGACGAGCCAGCCGATTTCCGTCGCGACCGCCGGCAGTTCGGCGCCCTTCAGCATCACCGCGCGGATGATGCGCAGGAAATGCGTCAACGGCAGGATCTCGCCGAAAGCCTGGGCCCAGCCTGGCATGCCGCGATAGGGGAACATGAAACCGGACAGCATGATCGACGGCAGGAAGAAGAAGAAGGTGAGTTGCAGCGCCTGCATCTGCGTGCGCGCCATCGTCGAAATGGTATAGCCGAGCAGCACCAGCGCCAGCACGAAGATCAGGACCGCCGTCAGCAGCAGCGGCATCGACCCGGTGAACGGAATGGCAAACAGCAGTTTCGCCGCCGCGAGCACCACCACCACTTGCACCGCGCCGACCACCAGATAGGGCAGCACCTTGCCCATCATGATCTCGAGCGGACTGGACGGCATCGCCAGAAGGTTTTCCATCGTGCCGCGCTCGGTCTCGCGCGTTAGCGCGATCGAGGTCATCATCACCATCGTCATCTGCAGGATGACGCCGAGCAGGCCGGGCACGATGTTGTATTGCGAGATGCCTTCCGGATTGTAGCGCCGGTGCACCACCACTTCGAGCTGGCCCCGGGCAGCTTCGGCGGCCGTCTCCTGCATGCCGCGTGCCCGGAGCAGCGCCTGGTTGGCGACAGTGCCGAGCGTCGAGATGGCGCCGCTGGCGACGGCGGGGTCGGTCGCGTCCGCTTCGATCAGGATCTGCGGCTGGTAGCCGCGCTCGACCCGCCGGGCAAAATCCGCGGGGATGGTGACGACGAAGGCGACATCGCCGCGCGCCATCAGGAATTCCGCCTCGGCGGCACTTTGCACGACACGGTCGAACCTGTAATAGCCGGTGGTTTGCAGCGCCGAAACCATGGCCCGCGTGTAAGGATCGCTGCTCATAGCCACCAGGGCTGCCGGCAGGCTCTTCGGATCGTTGTTGATGGCATAGCCGAACAGCACCAGCTGCATCAGCGGCACGCCCAGCATCATGGCGAAGGTGATGCGGTCGCGCCGCATCTGGATGAACTCCTTGATCAGCAGCGCGCCGAGCCTGGCGAAGGAAAAGACGCTGTCTATCCCGTTTTTCATCCCATATTGTCCTTCGAACCGGACATGAACTGGATGAACACATCCTCCAGGCTGGTCTCGCCCGGCGTCACCGTCACGCCCCTGTGCTCCTTCTCGACGTCGGCGAGTGCTGCCTGAAGCGCTTTCTTGTCGGAGCCGACGACATGCAGCGTCGCGCCGAACGGCGCCACCTGGTCGACGCCGCGGCGGCCGCTGAGTGCGGCAGCAAGCTGGTCAAGCTGCGGGCCTTGCACGACGAAGGTCGTCAGCCCAGCATTCCTCACCACCTCGTCGACCGTGCCGGAGGCCAGCATCTTGCCGTACGAGATGTAGCTGATGCGGTGGCAGCGCTCGGCCTCGTCCATGTAGTGGGTGGAGACCAGCACGGTCAGCCCGCCGCTGGCCAGGCGATGGATCTCGTCCCAGAATTCACGCCTGGCTTTCGGATCGACCCCCGCCGTCGGCTCGTCGAGCAGCAGCAATTTCGGCTGATGCATGATGCAGGCGGCCAGTGCCAGCCGCTGCTTCCAGCCACCGGACAGCGTACCGGCCAGCTGGTCCTTGCGCGAGGTGAGGCCGAGATCCTCCAGCGTCCTGCCGACATGCTCGTTAAGCGGCTTCAACCCATAGAGCCGCGCCACGAATTCGAGATTCTCGGCTATGGTCAGATCCTCATAGAACGAGAATTTCTGCGTCATGTAGCCGACTTCGCGCTTGATCCTCAGGCTGTCGGTGCGGATGTCGAAGCCGAGCACCGTGCCTTCGCCCTCGTCCGGCGTCAGCAGGCCGCACATGATGCGGATGGTCGTCGTCTTGCCCGAGCCGTTCGGGCCGAGGAAGCCGACGATCTCGCCCTCGGCCACTGTCATCGTCACATGGTCGACGACGGTCTTGTCACCAAAACGCTTGACCAGGCCATGGACATCGATGGCGTTCATTTGCCGACATCCGCCAGATCGACATCGACGATCTGCCCCGGTTGCAGCGCGCCGGCATCGCCCTCCGGCCGCGCCTCGACCAGATAGACCAGCTTCTGCCGGGTCTCGAGCGAGTAGATCACCGGCGGCGTGAATTCCGGGTCCGGCGACACGTAGCTGACGCGCGCCTTCACGTCAGGCCCGCAGCCGTCGCAATGGACGTTAAGCAGCGTTCCGACCTTTATCGACGAGAACGCACTTTCCGGAACATAGACGCTGAGCTTCACGGCGCCGTCCGGCAGCATCGAAATGACAGGTGCGGTCGGGCCGGCGGTGTCGCCCGGGTTGCGGATCACGTCGTTGACGCGGCCGGGCGACGGCGCCGCCAGCACACGCTTCGACAGCCGCCATCGCGCTTGCTCCAGCGTCGATTGCGCTTGGCTGACCTGATTCTCGGCGGCCTTGATCGTTTCGGGCCGTGCCGGCAGGCCGCCGACGGCGAGATTGGCCTCCGCCTGGCCGAGCTGCGCGTTGGCTGTCTCCAGCGTGGCCGAGGCGGTGTCAAAATCGGCCTGGGTGCCGGTGCCGCGTTTGAACAGATCACTGGCGCGGGTGTATCTGCGTTTGGCGTCGGCGGCCTGCGCCTTGGCCATGTCGACCTGCGCCTTGAGCACCTCAATCTCTTCCGCCCGTTTGCCGACCTGCAGGTCGGCAAGTTGCGCCTGGGCCTGGGCAAGGGCCGCCTCGGCTTGTGCGACGGCTATTTTTGCGTCGGCGCTTTCCAGCGTCACCACAGGCGTACCGAGCGCGACGCGGTCGCCGCGCCTTACCGAAATCGTCTCTACCTGCGCCACCTCGATCGGCGCGAGCAGCACATAGTCGCCTTCGACATAGCCGACGGCGAGCGGCGGCGCCGGTGCGCAGGCACTGAAAAGCAGGGCGGCGAGCGGCAAAGAGCAGAGGAAACTCATGACCTACGATCCTTCCGGGCGGCCAATATCGCCGCAAGATTATCCGTCACCGCCGCCGCAATCTTGGTGGCCTCGGCATCGCCGATCCCTCGCCAGCCCATGCGGCGCATCACCGCTTCGCGGCCGATGCGGAAATAGACGACCTGGCCGATTAGCGTGAACACGGTGAGTCGGGTAGCCTCGCTTTCGGCCGGCTCGCCAGTTGCCTGCTCCCAGATCAGGCAGAGCCGGCGATGCGTCGGCTCGAACACGCCGTCATAGATGCGGTCGAGTGCCGCCGTAGGATGCGAAAGTTCACGCAGGACGAACTGCACGATTTCACCGGCTTCCGGCCTAGCCACGATGAAGGCCACCATCCGCTCCAATGCGGTGAAGAGTTGTGCCCGCGCCGCTTCAGGGTCGTTTGGCGCCTGCAGATCGCCGATCGCCTGGCCGGCAATGGCCTGGATGGTGTCGACGATATAATCGGCCGCTGCCGCGCGAAGTCCTTCCTTGCCGCCGAAATGATAGGCGATCGAGCCGATATTGGCCCTGGCCTCAGCCGCGATCTCGCGCGTCGAGGTGCCGTCGAAACCCTGCCGTCCGAACAGCGTCAGCGCCGCGCGGACAAGTGCTGCGCGCGTCATGTCGGCGGGAGATGCCTCGCGGCGCGGAATTTTGGCGTTTGTTAGCTTGCTCATGCCAAGTATTTAATCAATCGAATGATTAAAGTCAATCCCGCCTATCTCCATCTTGCCATCTCCAGCCGCACGCGCTTTAGTGCGAAGCCATGGTCAAGGAAATCGAGCGCAAGTTCCTGGTCTCCGGCGCGCAGTGGCGGGATCTGGTCGAGGCGGACATCCGCATTCGCCAGTTCTATCTCGCCGCCGCGCCCGACCGCTCGGTCCGCGTGCGCATCAGCGATGGCGCCTCGGCAAAGCTGACGCTCAAATTCGGCAGCAAGGCCCGCGAACGTGACGAATTCGAGTATCCGATCCCTCTGGCGGAGGCGGAAGAGATGCTGGCCTTCGCCATCGGACGTGTCATCGAGAAGACACGCCACCATGTTAGGCATCGCGGCCATCTCTATGAAATCGATGTCTTCGGCGGGACGCTTAGCGGTCTGGTGGTCGCCGAGCTTGAGACGCCCGAGGACGTGCAGAACGAAATGCTGCCAGATTGGCTCGGCCGCGAAGTCACCGGCGAGCAGAGGTTCTACAACGCGTCGCTCGCCATCGAGGGGGTTCCGGAGATCGCCGCATGAGCTATCGCATCGATCCGCGCCTGCCGTTAACCGGCGAGGTCAGGCGCATCCTCGCCGAGGAGATCGGCAAGGCGCTCGTCCATCTGGACGCGGCGCGTGACAGGCCGGAGGAGGCGCTGCACAAATGCCGCAGGCGGCTGAAGAAGATACGTGCCTTGCTGCGCCTGGTCCGCCCCGGAGACGAGACATTTTGCAGTACCGAGAACCAATGCTACCGAGAGGTGGCTGCCCTGCTTGCCGAACCGCGCGAGGCGACCGCGCTGGTTGAAACCATCGACCGGCTGGCAAAAAACTTTCCCGAGCAAAGCGCTGGCGGCGGTCTCGATGCCGTTCGCGACACGCTGGTGGCGCGCCAGCACGAATTGCATGGTGGAACTGGCCTCGGCGCCGCGATAGCTGCCGCGACTGCCGCTTGCGAGGACGGCATCAGCCGCATCGATACGTTAGCCTTGCCCGACCAGCCCGAACAGGCCGCCGATGTGCTTGCCGAAGGCGCCCGCATCAGTCTGCGTCGCGCCAGAAAGGCGCTGGACAAGGCAGGCTCCCGCGGTGATGCCGACGATTTCCACGATCTGCGCAAGGCGGCGAAGACTCACGGCATGCATCTGTCGCTGCTTGGAAGGCTGTGGCCGACGCCGATCAAGGCCCGGCGCAAGGCGGTCGACGAACTCGGCGAAAAGCTGGGCGAACTGCATGATGTATTCGTCCTGCGCAACCTTCTCGATGCCGGCGAGCGGCCGCTCGGCTCTCCTCAGGAAACGCGGCTCCTGAGCAAGCTGTTGAAGCGCTCGGAGAAAAGCCTGAAAAAGACCTGTCTCGCGGCGGCAGGCGATCTGTTCGGCGATGGGCCCAGGCGCTCGACAAAAAAGCTGGCGCGCAAGGCGCGCGCCGACCCGGCCGCCGCGCCGCACGAAGACGCCAGCGCGCCCGGCGCCGCCGGCTGACGCGGTGCTTGCGTCGGAATCCGTCCCAAGATCGTTGACAAATGAGGAGGAGGTTTAGACCTCTCCCGGGGGGCTTTTTCCAGTTGCGCCCGCGCACAGCGGTTTGGGGCACGCATAAAAGCCAAGGAGGCGGCGGGATCATCGGCAGGACTGTCGGCGGTCGCCGTCGCTTCCATGCGCTGAATGGTTGGAAGCGAAACCCCCGCGCGCTCGGCGAGCGTCTTCTGATCGATGCCGGCCAGCGCCTTTGCGGCGCGCATCTGCGCGGCAGTGATCATCGGCTAAAGAGCCCTCGTCTGAGTTTTGCATTCCCATTTATAATACCACTATTATGATGGTTCAGCCATCACAATGCACATGTCAGGCATGTGCGCGCACCAAAACCGCTTGTGTCCTGCAGAGCTCGCGCGTTACGCGTCGTCTGGCGGAAATAGCCAGGGCGGTCTTCAATTTTCAGCAATCGAAATTCAAAGGGATTAAGCAGTTGAGAGTTTTCAAGGCTTTTGATGAGATCGACGTTCTTGGTGTCGACGGTTTTTCCTGCTGGCAGGTTGCGGGCATGATCTCGTCAACACGCTGATTTGACCGCGCGCTGACCGACACAGCGTCGTTCTGACCAGCCGGTTCAGCCGCCGTCGGTCTGCCCGCGCCATCGCTGTAGCGCCCATGCAGCCAGCCAGCACAGCATCGCCCAGGCGAAGCCGGCGCACCAGCCGGCCAGCACGTCGGATGGCCAATGAACGCCGAGATAGACGCGGCTGATGCCGACCAGCAGGGTGGTCAGCACCGCCAGTGCCAGCACATAGACCTTGGTCATTCGCCCAGGCAGGAAGCGCGACGCCATGCTGCCCAGCGTCAAATATGTCACCGCCGACAGCATCGCGTGGCCGCTCGGAAACGAAAGCGATGCCACGTCGGCGAGATGCGAGACCAGATCGGGGCGCGGCCGGTCGATTCCGAGCTTCAGCGTGCTCGACAGGGCCTGCCCGCCCGCCACTGCTACGAAAACGAGAAACGCTGGTCCCGGCCTATGGATCAGCAGCAGATAGACGATCACCGCCGCCGTCATCAGCACGAGCACGCTGGCGCTGCCGAGGCTGGTGATGTCGCGCATCGCCCCTTCCAGCCATGGCGGTCCGATCGGATTGTCGGGCTGGCCGGCTTCACGGAAGGCGAGCAGGATTTCCGTGTCGAAGGCGTGCGGCGTAGTGTCTCGCGCCACCTCCATCAGTTCCTCAAACCCCCACAGTCCGCCGGCGATGACCAGTCCGGCCAGCAGCACCGGGAATTCGATCCAGTTGAGCAGCTTGCTTGTGGTATTCTTCATCGGCCCATTCGTCCTACAGCGCCGCGTCCTTTTGGACGCGCAAAAGGACGCTGTAGCACTTTGATTGGCGCATGATCCCCAGCGAAATCGATTCCGATTTTCGGGGTCATGCGTAATTACAGTTTTTGCAGATAGGGCCCGAGCGTGATCAGTGCCACCGCTGCGATAGCGAGCACGATGCCGGTCGCCTGCAACGCATTGACGCGCTCGCCGAAGAACACCAGTGCCACTACGTTCACCGACACCAGCTGGATCACCGCCGACAGGCTGAACGACACCGACATGCCGAATTCACGGATCAGCCTCAGCATGATCAGATTGCCCGCCGAATAGAGCGCCAGAGTCAGAACGATCTTGCCGAGGCTGGGCGCCAGTCCCCATTGCTTGGCCGCCGTCGCCGCCAGCAGGAAGATCACAGTCGAAATGCCGAGCTGCCCCAGTCCCCAGAAACTCACTTTTTTGTCCCTCTCGACGCGGTGCCTCCGCGCCTGCCGCAGGTCTTGTTTCCGAAGCGTCGGTCGCGGTCAAGCCGGGGCTGATCATGGACACGAAATCGGGGCTGGAAATGGCCGGCAACGTCATCAAACTGTGATCTGCCGGCGATAGGCGGTCAGTCAAGCATTCTCTCCAGCCATCCCAAAGAAGCCAGAGGTAAGCCCCCATGACTGAACATCGCTCCCCCGACGCCCATTTCCGCACCAGCCTGCTTGAGGAAAACGATGGGCCAGGTGCCAATCCCACCGACAACCAGACGATGGGCGAGATCATCGCCGCGCGTTTCTCGCGCCGTGGTTTCCTGCAGGGATCGCTCGCGGCAACCGCCATCGCTGCAACCGTCAGCCCGCTGGCGCTGATCCTCGCCGACGATGCCCGCGCCAACGGCGGCTCGGCCTTCACCTTCGACGAGGTCGAGGCGGGCGTCGACGACAAGCATCATGTCGCCGCCGGCTATGACGCCGATGTGCTGTTGCGCTGGGGCGATCCGCTGTTTGCCGATTCGCCGGAATTCGATCCGACAAAACAGTCGGCGCAGGCCCAGGAAAGACAGTTTGGCTACAACAACGACTATGTCGGCTACATCCCGCTCGACGGCTCGGCCGAGCATGGCCTGCTGGTGGTCAACCACGAATACACCAACCCGCATCTGATGTTTCCGGGCCTCGTCACTATCGTCGAGGGCGAGGCCAAGCAGGCGCCGCTGAGCAAGGAACAGGTCGACGTCGAGATGGCCGCCCATGGCGGCACCATCGTCGAGATCCGCAAGGTATCAGGCAAATGGCAAGTAGTGCGCGACGGCAAGCTCAATCGCCGCATCACCTCGAACACCGAGATGGCACTGTCCGGCCCCGTCGCCGGCCACGACCGCGTCAAGACCAGTGCCGATCCGACCGGCACGAAGGCCATCGGCACCGTCAACAATTGTGCCGGCGGCGTCACGCCCTGGGGCACCTACGTCATGGCCGAGGAAAACATCCACGGCTATTTCTCCGGCGAATTGCCGGCCGATCACGCCGAAGCCGCCAACTACAAGCGCCTGGGCATTCCCGAAGGCGCCTATGAATGGGCTGCGCATTATGACCGCTTCGACATCGGCAAGGAGCCGAACGAGCCCAACCGCTTCGGCTGGATCGTTGAGGTCGACGTCAACGATCCGACCTCGGTGCCGAAGAAGCGCACTGCCATGGGCCGCTTCAAGCATGAGGGCGCTGAATCGATCGTCGCCAAGGATGGCCGTGTCGTCTTTTATCTCGGCGACGACGAGCGCTTCGACTATGTCTACAAATTCGTCACCGCCGGCAAGTTCAACGCCGAGGATCGCGCCGCCAACATGGATCTTCTCGACGACGGCACGCTCTACGTCGCCAAATTCGCCGAGGACGGGTCGATCGAATGGCTGCCCATCGTCTTCGGCCAGGGCCCGCTGACGGCGGAGAACGGCTTTGCCAGCCAGGCCGACGTACTGATCGAGACGCGCCGTGCCGCCGATCTGCTCGGCGCCACCAAGATGGATCGCCCCGAGGATATCCAGCCCAATCCGACGACCGGCAAAGTCTACGTCATGCTGACCAACAATTCGAAGCGCAAGACGGATCAGGTCGATGCCGCCAACCCGCGCGCCGAAAACGCCTTCGGCCACATCATCGAGATCGTCGAGGACGGTGGCGATTTCACTGCTGCCAAGGGCAAGTGGGAAGTGCTGCTGAAATGCGGCGATCCCTCGGTGGCCGAAGTCGGCGCCACCTTCTCGACCGCAACCACCGCCAATGGCTGGTTCGGCATGCCGGACAATTGCGCCATCGATTCGGCCGGCCGGCTCTGGGTCTCGACCGATGGACAGGGCCCGAAGGCCACCGGCCGTACCGACGGCCTGTGGGCGGTCGACACCGAGGGCGAGGCGCGGGCGACATCAAAGCTGTTCTTCCGCGTGCCGATCGGTGCTGAACTGTGTGGCCCGCTATTCACGCCCGACGACCAGACCGCCTTCGTCGCGGTCCAGCATCCGGCCGATGGCGGCGAAGACTGGGAGCCTTTTGGCCGACCCTCTTACTATGAGGACCTGTCGACCCGCTGGCCCGACTTCAAGCCCGATATGCCAGTGCGGCCATCGGTCGTCGCCATCACCAAGCAGGGCGGTGGCAAAATCGCGGTCTAGCTCATCTCACTCCAGGTCCACGCCGGTAAATCGTGGAGGAGGGGTTTTGGCTCGACCGAAGCCCCTCCTTTTTTATCCCGCGCCGGTCAGGTCCGCAGCCGGTAGCCGGTCCTGAAGATCCACGCGACGATCGCTATGCAGATAAACAGGAAAACGACGGTCATGCCGAGGCTGATGCCGATCGAGACGTCGGACTTGCCGTAGAAGCTCCAGCGAAAGCCGCTGACCAGATAGAGGACGGGGTTGAACAGCGTCACCGTGCGCCAGATGCCGGGCAGCATGTCAATCGAATAGAAGCTGCCGCCAAGGAAGGTCAGCGGCGTGATGATCAGCAGCGGCACCAGCTGCAGCTGCTCGAAGCTTCTCGCCCAGATGCCGATGATGAAACCGAACAGGCTGAAGGTCACCGCCGTCAGCACCAGGAAGGCAAGCATCCAGAACGGATGCTCGATGGTCAGCGGCACGAACAGCGCTGCGGTCGCCAGGATGATCAGGCCGAGGATGATCGACTTGGTCGCCGCACCCCCGACATAGGCAATGATGATCTCCAGATAGGACACCGGCGCCGACAGCAATTCGTAGATCGAGCCGACAAATTTCGGGAAATAGATGGCGAAAGAGGCGTTGGAGATCGACTGCGTCAGCAGCGACAGCATGATCAGCCCCGGCACGATGAAGGCGCCGTAGCTGATGCCGTCGATCTCGGTGATGCGCGAGCCGATGGCCGACCCGAAGACGACGAAATAGAGCGATGTCGAGATGACCGGCGAAACAATGCTCTGCAGCACGGTCCGAAAGGCGCGCGCCATCTCCATCTTGTAGATCGCCCAGACGGCTCGCAGGTTCATGCGTCCCTCCTCACCAGATTGACGAAGATCTCCTCGAGCGAGCTGTTTTGCGTGTCGATATCGCGGAACTGGATGCCGGCCGTCTCAAGGTCGCGGAGCAGCGAGGCGACGCCCGGCCGTTCGCTCTGGTTGTCATAGGTGTAAGTCAGTTGATTGCCGTCCGGCGAAAGCTCCAGCGCATAGCGCGAAAACGTCTCGGGTATGGTGACAAGCGGACTGCGCAATTCCAGCAACAGCCGTTTGCGGCCGAGCGTGCGCATCAGTTCGGCCTTGTCCTCGACCAGCACGATCTCGCCGCGATTGATAACGCCGACCCGGTCGGCCATCGCCTCGGCCTCCTCGATATAGTGCGTCGTCAGGATGATGGTGACGCCATCCTCGCGCAGCCGGCGCACCATCGCCCACATGTCCTGGCGCAGCTCGACGTCGACGCCGGCTGTCGGCTCGTCGAGGAACAGCACCCGTGGTTCGTGCGACAGCGCCTTGGCGATCATCAGCCGCCGCTTCATGCCGCCGGACAGGGTGATCGCCTTGGCGTCCTTCTTGTCCCACAACGACAGGTCACGCAGTACTTTCTCGACGAAGGCGTGGTCGGCCGGCTTGCCGAACAGGCCGCGGCTGTAGTTGACCGTCGCCCATACGCTCTCGAACGCGTCGATGGTCAGTTCCTGCGGCACCAGCCCGATCAGGCTGCGCGCGGTGCGATAATTCCGGCTGATATCGTTGCCGTCCACGGTGACCGTGCCCGACGAGCGGTTGACGATACCGCAGACAATCGAGATCAGCGTCGTCTTGCCGGCGCCGTTCGGCCCGAGCAGCGCAAAGATCTCGCCGCGCTCGATATCGAGGTTGATCTCCTTCAGCGCCTTGAAACCGGTGGCGTAGGTCTTGGTGACCCCGGAAATGGAAATGATGGATGGCATGGCTGAAAAACGGCTGCTTGAAAGGAGGTCTGTTGATTTTAGTCCGCTGAATGTCGGTGCGCGCCGCCGGAAGTCAATGGCACTCCTGACAGTTCTGGACATCGGTATGTGAAGACGCATCCACCGCTGCCGCGGTCCTGCGGCGTTCCGCCTCGCGTGACGCCACGCCGCTTTGACCGGTCGGCGCATCCGGCCTATCTTCTGCGACATAAGCAGCAGCCGGAGCCCACGATGGACCCGCTCATCCTTTCGCGCATCCAGTTCGGCGCGAACATCTCGTTCCATATCCTGTTTCCGGCTATCACCATTGCGCTTGGCTGGGTGCTGCTGTTCTTCAAGCTTCGCTACAACGCCACAGGCGATTCCGCCTGGATGCGCGCCTATTTCACCTGGGTGAAGGTGTTCGCGCTGTCCTTTGCCATGGGCGTGGTTTCGGGCGTCACCATGAGCTTCCAGTTCGGCACCAACTGGCCGGGTTACATGGAGACCGTCGGCAACATCGCCGGCCCGCTGCTCGCCTATGAGATCCTCACCGCCTTCTTCCTCGAGGCGGCATTCCTCGGCATCATGCTGTTCGGCTTCCGCCGCGTCTCCAATCGCATCCACACGCTGGCAACCGTGCTGGTGGCCGGCGGCACCACCCTGTCCGCCTTCTGGATCATCGCGCTCAATTCATGGATGCAGACGCCGGTCGGCTTCGAGATGCGCAACGGCGTCGCGCATGCTACCGACTGGTGGGCGATCGTCTTCAATCCGTCCATGCCCTACCGGCTCGTCCACATGCTGATTGCCTCCGGCCTGACGGTCTCGCTCCTGATCGCCGGCCTGTCGGCGCTGCGCTATCTCTATGGCGACCGCTCGGAATCAATGTGGAAGGCATTGCGCACCGGTGTCTTCACCGCGGCGATCCTGATCCCCATCCAGATCTTCGCCGGCGACCAGCATGGGCTCAACACGCTGGAGCATCAGCCGCAGAAGATAGCCGCCATGGAGGCCAACTGGAACACCGGCCCCAATGTGCCGCTGGTCCTTTTCGCGCTTCCCGACGAGGCGGCAAGGGAGAACAAATTCGAAGTCACCATCCCCGACGGCGCCAGCCTCATCCTCAGGCACAGCGCCACTGGCGTCGTGCCGGGGCTGAACGACTATGCCGGCAACCACCCGCCGGTGTTCCCGGTGTTCTGGGCTTTCCGCATCATGGTCGGCACCGGCGTCTTGATGCTCGTCGTCTCCTGGTCGGCCGCCTTTTTCCTCAAGCGCCGCCACAGCCTGCCGAAACCGCTGGCGCTGGTGATGGTGCCGATGGCGCTGTCCGGCTGGCTGGCGACGCTGGCCGGCTGGTACACTACCGAGATCGGGCGCCAGCCCTGGCTGGTCACCGGCGTGCTCAGGACTGTCGATGCCGTCGGCCCGGTCGCCGGCAGCCAGGTCGCGCTGTCGCTTGCGGTCTATCTCCTCCTCTATGCGCTGCTTCTGACCGCCTATCTCGGCGTGCTGGTCTATCTGGCGCTGAAGGCGGCGAAGGATGGCGACACCTCGCCGCTGCCGGGCGTTCTCGACGCGCCGCTGTCGCAGCCGGCGGCGAAATAGGAGGATGGTGATGACCCTCGACTGGCCGACATTGCTCCCCCTCATCTTCGCCGGCCTGATGGGCCTTGCCATCCTGATCTACGTTATCCTCGACGGCTTCGATCTCGGCATCGGCATCCTGTTCGCGACCGCCGAGGACGCCGAGCAGGACACGATGATCGCGGCAATAGGCCCGTTCTGGGACGCCAACGAGACCTGGCTGGTGCTGGCCGTCGGCCTGCTGCTAGTCGCCTTCCCGCTGGCACACGGCACCATCCTCACCGCGCTCTACATTCCGGTCTTCCTGCTCCTTGTCGGCTTGATCCTGCGCGGCGTTGCTTTCGATTTCCGTGCCAAGGTGCCGGCCGGCCGGAAGCATCGCTGGAACCGCATCTTCTTCCTGGGCTCGGTCATCGCCTCGCTGGCGCAGGGCTACATGCTGGGGATCTATGTGCTCGGCCTGGATGCCGGCCTCGGCGGCATGGCCTTCGGCGCGCTGGTGGCGCTCTGCCTTGCCGCCGCCTATGCGGCGATGGGCGCGGCTTGGGTCATCTACAAGACGGAAGGCGAATTGCAGAAGAAGGCGGTGCTCTGGCTGCGGCGGGCGCTGGTGCTGACCGCGCTCGGCATGGTCGCCGTCTCGCTGGCCACGCCGCTCGCCAGCCCGCGCATCTTCGACAAATGGTTCGTCTGGCCCGCCATGCTCTATTTGTCGCCGCTGCCGATCCTGTCGGCGGTACTGTTCGCCTGGCTGTGGCGGCAGACCTTCCATCTGCCTAAGACGGACGACCGCCATGCGCTGACGCCGTTCTTGACGCTGGCCGCCATCTTCACGCTGGGCTTTGCCGGGCTCGCCTGGTCGTTCTATCCCTTCGTCGTGCCCGACAGGCTGACCATCTGGCAGGCGGCGTCCGCGCCTGAAAGCCTCGCCATCATCCTGGCCGGCACGGTGGTCGTGCTGCCGATCATCATCTTCTATTCGTTTTATGCCTACCGCGTGTTCGGCGGCAAGGCGACGGATCTGACCTACGACTGACAGGCAACCGCCGCACTGCCCAATATTTAGGCAGCCTGCTGGTCGGGCGGCATTGGATCGTGAAGACGGCCTTCCCAATCCTGCTGGGAAAGCCTGATTCGCGCTGATTTCGATGGTTTGGCATGTCTGTTGCTTTGCCCTGACGACCAATCGGTTTTGTTCAGTCAAAGGGAAAAATAATGAACCGTCGCAATGTTTGCATGCTGGCCTTCGCCGCCGCGGCTGGAATCGCCATGGCTCCGTTCCCGCAGGCGCGGGCTGACGCCTTGAGCGACATCGGGGCGCGGGGCACCATCCGCATCGCCGTTCCACAGGATTTCCCGCCCTTCGGCAGTGTCGGCGCCGACATGACGCCACAAGGCTACGACATCGATATCGCCAATTTGATTGGCGAAAAGCTCGGCGCCAAGGTCGAGATCGTCCCGGTCACCAGCGCCAACCGCATTCCCTATCTTCAGACCAACAAGGTCGACCTGGTCATTTCCAGCCTCGGCAAGAATCCTGATCGCGCGAAGGTCATCGACTTTTCCGAAGCCTACGCCCCGTTCTACAATGGCGTGTTCGCTCCGGCGGACGTCGCAGTCGCTAAGGCGGAAGACCTCGCCGGCAGGACCGTCGGCGTCACCCGCGGCGCGATCGAAGACCTCGAACTGACCAAAGTCGTGCCCGCGAGCGTCGAGATCAAGCGCTACGAGGACAACAACGGCACTATTTCCGCTTTCCTTTCGGGCCAGGTCGAGGTGATCGCAACCGGGAATGTCGTCGCCGCCGCCATCCTCGAAAAGAACCCGCCCAAGCGGCCCGAGCTCAAGTTCCTGATCAAGAACTCGCCCTGCTACATCGGCATGAACAAGGAGCAGCCGGCATTGATGGCCAAGATCAACGGCATCATCGCCGCTGCCAGGGCCGACGGCGCCCTCAACGCGATTTCGCAAAAATGGCTGAAGGTGGACCTGCCGGCTGACCTGTGATCGCCGCCCGCCGCGTGTGGCTGAGGGCAGATAGCAAGCCATGACCTATCATTTCGATTTCGGCTGGCTGATCGATTCTCTGCCGGTGCTGCTCAAGGGCATCCGGATTACCGTGCAGCTCATCCTGATCGGTGCGGTGTTCGGCGTGGCATTGGGCATTGCCTGCGCCTGGGTGCGGGCGCTGGGGCCGAAATGGCTAAAACCTGTCGTCGCGACCTATGTCGAGCTGATCCGCAACACGCCGTTTCTGATCCAGCTGTTCTTCATCTTCTTCGGCCTGCCGTCGCTTGGCATCAGGATGTCGGAACTGACCGCCGCCAACCTCGCCATGATCGTTAACCTCGGCGCCTACAGCTGCGAGATCATCCGCGCCGGCATTCAGGCCACGCCACGTGGCCAGTTCGAGGCCGGCGCGAGTCTCGCCATGACCCCGTTCCAGGCCTTCTGGTATGTGGTTCTGGTCCCGGCGCTGCAGCGCATCTGGCCTGCGCTGTCGTCGCAGATCGTCATCGTCATGCTAGGTTCGGCCGTCGTTTCGCAGATCGCCGCCGAGGACCTGACCTTCGCCGCCAACTTTATCCAGTCGCGCAATTTCAGGGCCTTCGAAACCTACATCGTCTCCACCTTGATCTACCTGGCCCTCGCCATCCTACTGCGCCAGCTGCTGGCCGGCCTGGGCTGGATGCTGTTTCCAAGGAAGGCGTCGCGATGAGACATGCGCCATGATCGAGTTCAGCTTCTGGGACATCCTGCGTAACCTGCTTTTGGCCGCCCGCTGGACCGTTGTGCTTTCGCTGGTCTCCTTCATCGGCGGCGGCATCGTCGGTGCGGCCCTGCTTTTCCTGCGCATCGGCGGCCGGCATTGGCTGCGGCTTCTGTCACGCGGCTACATCCAGCTGTTCCAGGGCACACCGCTCTTGATGCAGCTCTTTCTCGCCTTCTTCGGCCTTGGCCTGTTCGGCGTCGACGTTCCCGCCTGGCTTGCCGCTTGTGTCGCGCTCGTCCTGTGGACCGCCGCCTTCCTCGCTGAAATCTGGCGCGGCTGCGTCGAGAGCATCGCCAAGGGTCAATGGGAGGCGTCCGCCAGCCTCGGCATGGGTTACCTCCAGCAGATGCGCTACGTCATCCTGCCGCAGGCGCTGAAAGTGGCGGTGCCGCCGACCGTCGGCTTCTCGGTGCAGGTGGTGAAAGGCACCGCGCTCACCTCGATCATCGGCTTCGTCGAATTGTCGAAGGCCGGTTCGATCGTCACCAACGCCACCTTCCAGCCGTTCACCGTCTATGGCCTTGTGGCGCTCATCTACTTTGCTTTGTGCTGGCCGCTGTCGAAATCCAGCCAGCTCCTGGAAAGGAAGCTCAATGTCGCTCATCGCAATCACTGAGGTGAAGAAGCGCTTCGGCGACAACGAGGTGCTGAAGGGGATTTCCATCGACGTCGCGCCGGGCGAGGTCGTCGCCATCATCGGCAAGAGCGGTTCGGGCAAGTCGACGCTGCTGCGCTGCATCAACGGGCTGGAGACCATTGATGAAGGCTCGATCGTCGTCGCCGGCGCCCAGTTCCTGCCCGACGAGGTTCATCTCAAGGCGTTGCGCCTGAAAGTCGGCATGATTTTTCAGCAATTCAACCTGTTCCCGCATCTCACGGCCGGCGGCAATGTCATGCTGTCGCAGATGGTGGTAAAGAAGACGCCGAAAAAAGCCGCCGAAGCGGTCGCGCGAAAAATGCTCGACCGCGTCGGTCTCGCCCACAAGTTCGACGCATTGCCGGATGAACTGTCCGGCGGCCAGCAGCAGCGCGTGGCGATCGCCCGGGCGCTAGCCATGCAGCCCATCGCGCTGCTATGCGACGAGATCACCTCGGCGCTCGACCCCGAACTCGTTGCCGAGGTGCTGGCCGTCGTCAAGGAATTGGCCGCGGAAGGCATGACGCTGGTGATGGTCACCCACGAGATGCGCTTCGCCCGCGACGTCTGCTCGCGCGTCGTCTTCATGCATCAGGGCCGCGTCCACGAGATCGGCGCCCCCGAGGACGTCTTCGCCAACCCGAGGACGCCGGAGCTCAGGCAGTTTCTGGGCGTGCACTAAGCGGGCATTGCTGCCCGCTCGCTGCCCTAAGCGCGTCGCAAAAGATCAGCTCTTGTTGGCGGCCAGCACCAGCACCGGCTTGTCGCTGTAAAGGCTGGGGAATAGCGTCTTTAAATTCTCGACCTTGGGCAGGTCGTTGTAGACGATGTAGGGGTAGGTCGGGTTCAGCGTCAAAAAGTCCTGGTGATAGTCTTCGGCCGGATAGAACGTCTTTCCGGTCTCCAGCGTGGTCACGATCGGCTCTGGAAACACCTTGGCCTTGTCGAGCTGGGCGATGTAGCTCTCGGCGATCTTCTTCTGGGCATCGTTTTCGGCAAAGATCGTCGAACGGTATTGCGGGCCGCGGTCCGGACCCTGATAGTTCAGCTGCGTCGGATTGTGCGCCACCGAGAAATATACCTGCAGCAACCGGCCGTAGGTCACCTTTGTCGGCTCGTAGGTGATCTCGACGGCTTCGGCATGCCCAGTCCGGCCGGTGCCGACCGTCTCGTAGACGGCGGTGTCCTTGTCGCCGCCGGCATAGCCGGAGACGGCGCTGGTCACGCCCTTGACGTGCTGGAACACGCCCTGCACGCCCCAGAAGCAGCCACCGGCGAAGACCGCCTTCGCGGTGCCGGCGGCGGCTTTCTCGTCCATCGCCGGCGGCGGGATCACCACCGCCTCCTCGGCCGAGCTTGCCGGCGTCTGCCACAAGGCGGCCCCGGCCGCCGCGAGCATCAGCGCCGCAAGCGCGCCCCTGGCGAAGCTTGTCGAGCGCCTCGCAATTGGTTCTCGAATGCCAGTCATGTCTGATCTCCCATGATGGTGATGTGATTATAGAGCATTTGGGTCCGCCGGCGTCTCACATTGCCGTGCGTTTCGGGCCGTGCGTATTTGGAATATTACGCCGGCGCAGGTTTGCCCTGCGCCGGCCGCAAGAGCCGTCTCCGGCCCGGGCAGGGAACGGCCAGGGACTGCCTGACCTACTTGGCCATGCCCATGGCGTCGCAGGCCTTCGTTGCCTCATCCTTTTTCATAGCGTCCGTTTCCATGGCTGCCTTGTCCATGCAGTCCTTCATCTTTTCGGCGGCCATCGGGTCGGCCGGCTTCATCGCGTCGGTGGCCATGGCATCGGCGGGCTTCATGGCATCCGTGGCCATCGGGTCCGCGGGCTTCATCGAATTTTCGGCGCGGGCAATGCCGCCGGCGAAAAGCGCCGTCGAGCAAAGCGCGAAGGCGAGGGCCGGCAGCGTCAGGCGGGTGAAGTTGGTCATGGTGGTCTCCTCTGAGTGGCGCGCTGATGCGGCCGGCATGTGCGGCGCCGCTCATGCGGCGTTGCGCAATTTGTTTGAGCATGATCTTTTTTCCGAAAACCGGGTTCCACTTTTCGGGATCATCCGTTGTTGAATTCTAGTTCGTCGCGGCGGCCAGGATCGGTCCGCCATCCGGCACTTGCACCAGCACCGCGGTGCTTAGCCCGCTCGGCGGTGCCGGCAGCGGCAGCGCGATGGCCTCGCCGGTCCAGGCGCCAAGCCTGGAGAGGGAATGCACGACGTTGGCATGCGGCAGCGTGCGTCCGGTGTTTTCGCCGCGCGCCACCGGCACTTCGATGACGCCCTGCCGGTAGCGCACCAGCCAGATATCGGCCTTGCCGCCCGGCACCGGGCCGGCGCCGATGGCGATCTTGCCGCCGTCGAGCGACAGCGAGGGTCCTTTCGCGCGGCCGCTGCTCGAAATCAGCTGCTCGATCTCGCCGGGCCGGGCGCCGACCGCATCGGAATTGCCATTGACCACCACTTGCGGCGTGAACGGACTCGAACGGCCGAGCGACGGCTCGTAGCGGACCTGGCGCTGGGTGAATTCCTCCCTGCCGAAAGTGTCCTTCCAGCCGAGATAGTCCCAGTAGGTGACGTTGAAGGAGAGCGCCAGCACATCAGGCCGGTCCTTGACCTTGATGAGATTGGCGTTGGCCGGTGGGCAGGATGAGCAGCCCTGGCTGGTGAACAGCTCCACCACGGTGAGCGGCTGGCCGGTGGCGCCGGTTGCTGAAAACAGAACAGCGGCGAGCCCTACAAGGACCGCGCCTGCGCTTGATTGCGTCGCGCTCCCGCTGCGTTTGGCTTGTGATCCAGTCATCGGCTGTCCTCCGCTGCGACGGGCGTGAAGCGCCGTCATGTTCACACTTCGGCGCCGCAGTGCGGTTCGTTACAGCCATCACCGCTTCGTGATCGTTTACCTTCGTTTGCTGCCGGCGCGATGCCGCGAATAACGGCGTCTTCGGCCGCCTGCGCTCAGCCCTGGCGCCGCGTTTCCATGTAGTGCCATAGGCCGGCTGCGACGGCACCGGCCGCAATACAAACGGCGATCCAGATCCCGGTGTTGCCGCCCACATTGCCGAACGCGGCGCCGAGCACCACCCCACCGAGAATGCCTCAAACCAGCTTGCTCGCCATTGGTTTGTCCTTTCGTGAGTTCGGAAGGAGCCTTGCATAGCTGTGTGGTCATTTCGACACCGGACGGAGACCGGAAAATGGCCGGCACCGATGGATGCCGCTTCGGCTTTCGCCAGCCACTAATGCTGGAACACAGGCGGGGTGAGCGCAAACCTGACGCGATTGCACTGGCGCCGCGCCCGGCCGCTTGCCCGGGCAAGCTGCCCCTGCTAAAGCCGCCCCATCATGACCACGCCGATCAAGAACATTCGCAATTTCTCCATCGTCGCCCATATCGACCATGGCAAATCCACGCTTGCCGACCGGCTGATCCAGCTGACCGGCGGGCTGGAGCTGCGCGACATGAAGGAGCAGGTGCTGGACTCGATGGATATCGAGCGTGAGCGCGGCATCACCATCAAGGCGCAGACGGTGAGGCTGAAATACCGCGCCAACAATGGCGAGGACTATATCCTCAACCTGATCGACACGCCCGGCCATGTCGACTTCGCCTACGAAGTGTCGCGGTCGCTCGCCGCCTGCGAAGGCTCGCTGCTGGTCGTCGATGCCTCTCAAGGCGTCGAGGCGCAGACGCTGGCCAATGTCTACCAGGCCATCGACAACAACCACGAGATCGTCGTGGTGCTGAACAAGGTCGACCTGCCGGCCGCCGAGCCCGAGCGCATCCGCGAGCAGGTCGAGGAGGTGATCGGCATCGATGCCTCCAACGCCGTGCTGATCTCGGCCAAGACCGGGCTCGGCATTCCCGACGTGCTGGAGGCGATCGTCAACGATTTGCCGCCGCCGCACGAGGGCGACATCACAGCACCGCTGAAGGCGATGCTGGTCGACAGCTGGTACGACGCCTATCTCGGCGTCATCGTGCTGGTCCGCGTCATCGACGGCGTGCTGAAGAAGGGCCAGACCATCCGCATGATGGGCACCGGCGCCAAGTACCTCGTCGAGCGCACCGGCGTCTTCACGCCGGCCCGCGTCAATGTCGACGAGCTTGGACCCGGCGAGTTCGGCTTCTTCACCGGCTCGATCAAGGAAGTGGCCGACACCCGCGTCGGCGACACCATCACCGAGGACAAGCGCCAGACGGCACAGGCCCTGCCCGGCTTCAAGCCGGCGCAGCCGGTGGTGTTCTGTGGCCTGTTCCCGGTCGACGCCGCCGATTTCGAGGATCTTCGCGCCGCGGTCGGCAAACTGCGCCTCAACGACGCTTCTTTCTCCTACGAGATGGAAACCAGCGCGGCCCTCGGCTTCGGCTATCGCTGCGGCTTTCTCGGCCTTTTGCACCTGGAAATCATCCAGGAGCGGCTGGAGCGCGAGTTCAATCTCGACCTCATCGCCACCGCGCCGTCGGTCGTCTACCGGCTGCTGTTGAACGACGGCACGACGAAAGAATTGCACAACCCGGCCGACATGCCCGACGTGGTCAAAATCCAGGCTATCGAGGAGCCGTGGATCCGCGCCACCATCCTGACGCCGGACGAGTATCTCGGCGGTATCCTAAAACTCTGCCAGGACCGGCGCGGCATCCAGGCCGACCTGTCCTATGTCGGCAAGCGCGCCATGCTCACTTACGACCTGCCGCTCAACGAGGTCGTCTTCGACTTCTACGACCGGCTGAAGTCGATCTCCAAGGGCTACGCATCCTTCGACTATCATCTGACCGACTACCGCGAGGGCGACCTGGTGAAGATGTCGATCCTGGTCAATGAGGAGCCGGTCGACGCGCTGTCGATGCTGGTCCACCGCACGGCGGCGGAAAAGCGCGGCCGGCTGATGTGCGAGAAGCTGAAGGAGCTGATCCCGCACCATCTGTTCAAGATCCCGATCCAGGCCGCCATCGGCGGCAAGGTCATCGCCCGCGAAACGATCTCGGCGCTGCGCAAGGACGTCACCGCCAAATGCTACGGCGGCGACGTCTCGCGCAAGCGCAAGCTGCTCGACAAGCAGAAAGAGGGCAAGAAGCGGATGCGCCAGTTCGGCAAGGTGGATATCCCGCAGGAGGCGTTTATCCAGGCGCTGAAGATGGGGGATTGAGAAGCCGGTTGGCGCGCGCAGCGCGCCAAGTCATCGATCCGGTGGATCGATGACAGGCTTCGAAAGCGGGGGAGCTGCCGGAGGCAGCGGAACCCCCGCCAGCGCGGCGTTGAAGCTGCCCGGTGGAGATTGGGTGTAACGACCCACCCGCCATTGCGTTTTCCACCCTCGATTGTATCTTTGGCTCGGGGGTCCTTGGGGAAAATCGCTCCATGCGCAAATACGTTGTCCCGTTCCTTTCGCTTTTTCTCGACTTCATCTGGATCAACGCCGTCGTAGGTTTGGCTGTCTATCTAGTGCCACCACTCCCGGAAGCTGCGTTTGGCGGACCTTTGCCATGGTCGGCGCAAATCGTCATCTCCCTGGTCTTGCTGTCGATCAGTCGCCTACTGAACCTCTCGCTCGGTGAGTATCTGCTCTCCTACGCCGTTGCTGAATGGGAAGCGGGCGTGCGGCTTCGCCAATGGCCAAACCTCCTCCTTGGGACGGTCGGATTCCTGTCCGGCCTCAACGAGCTGGTGCGCGGGACCGAGCCTGGCACCGGAGTGCCGTTCCTTTTCATGGTCGAGGAAACACCGCTCAAGATGGTCGCGATGACGGTCTATGGAGCGCTCTTTGGTTTGGGAGGCATCATGTTGCTGAGGTTCGCAACCGGTGCGAAATTGCTCAATGGTGTCTTGCTGGCGAGCGGCGTCTTCGTCATGGCGGTCAACATATTATTTTATCATGACGCAATGGTCACTGCGATCATCGCGCGCAACGAAAACCAGGGCAGGTTGATCACCTTGGAAGCAGCAGAACGAGCCGTGGCGCTCTCGCTATATGGTTTCGTATTGCTGGGCGTCATAGCCGCGATCCTTTACTTTTGCCGGGAGCGCCCAGCGGCGCCGTGATCCGCAAGGGCGACCTGTTGGCCAGGCAGAAAGAGGAGCGGATGCGCCAGTTCGGCAAGGTGGATATCCCGCAGGAGGCGTTTATCCAGGCGCTGAAGATGGGCGATTTGGCGGGGCAGCGCCCGCTTAATCTCAAGAATTAAGGGCCGGAGGCTACGAAAGCCAGCGATTGGAGAACGTCCCTTCCTGAAGTATCCTTGGGCTTGGAAGGGAGCTCTCACATGCGTTCCGCAAGCCCTGCGATCTCCGATATCGTCGCCGCAATCGGCTTGGCGATCGGTGGCGTTTTCGGCCTTGCCGGCACCTTCGAGGACAGCGCCGAGCTTCGCGAAACACTCTGGACCATCGACGGCGTGGCACTCGTGGTGGCAGCCGCACTGTTGACGATGAAGTATCAGCGGGAAGGCAACGACGGCGTGGCGGCCGGATTTCTGACCTTCCTCGCCGGCGAGAGCCTGCTGCTATCAGGCAATGCGGCAGGCCTCCAGGCCAGCGTTCCCTCCTATCTCGGCGGCATCTCGCTTTGGGCGGCAGCACTGGTCATGATCAGCGCGCCGAAAACCTTCGCTTTGTGGATGCGCCTGACGGCGTTGGTGGCCGCCGTGCTGTTCTCCGTGTCGGCAGGCCTGATACTCTGGGGCACCCCGTTGCTGCCAACCTCGGCGCCCTTGCCTGCCGCGGGATATCCGTTTCTGGTCGTCACATTCATCGGCTGGATCTGGACCCTGCTCAAACCCGAACGGTGAGCGGCAGCCCATGCCCGCGCCGCTCGAAATCCGCAACAGCCTCACCGGAAAAATCTTTCCCGCGCTCGGGCCGTTCCTGATCGCGGCGATCTTCGGCTTCTTCGCGCTGAAGGGGCTCGCGTCAGGCGCTCCGGGCCAAGGGCTGTTCCTGGTGGTGGTGCTGGCGCTTGGCTGCCTCGGGCTTGGTCTGTTCCTCGCGCGTGGGGCGTTCGACACCGGGGTCCAGGTGGTGCTCGACGCCAGCGGCTTTCGTGACCGGCGCGGCGGCGATGTGCTGGTGCCCTGGGACAAGGTGCGCAGCGCGCACCTCACCTCCGGCAACGGCGCGGCGATGATCAGCTTCGAACTGACCGAGCCACCTCCCGATGCGATCAAATATGCGCCGGCCAATGCGCTCGGCCTGTTGCTGCCCTTCGGCAAGAACATCGTCCATATGGAGATCTCCTCGCTCGACATCACCGGCGCCGACGTGATCGCGGCGATCCGGCGGTTCGCGCCGCATGTGCGGTGTTGAGGTAGACGCTCCCCCTCTCCCCCTTTGTTTGGACTGGGGACATCGCGAACAGGTGTGCGAGGACATCGCGAACAGTTTTGCGCGTTGTGCGCGAGGGGGTTCGGGATGCCGTTCAAGGGCAGAAGCGCGATGCCCCCAGTCCAAACAAAGGGGGAGAAGGAAAGATCGCGCTTTTCGCGACGCGCAGAACTACTGCCACCCCTTCCACCCGCCCCGCCGCCATGCCATGGTCTCCTCGCGGCCGGGCAGGCCGTTTCATTCCGGGGGGATCATCATGTTGTCTTACGCTTTCGCGCGGCGCATCGCCGTCGCGCTCTGTCTTGCTGCATTGTTCGCGCCGGCGGCGCATGCAGGCGATGTCACTTTCGCGATCAAGAACAGCCATCCCAACGCCATGCGCGTCGAGCTCTACAGCCAGGACCGCGACTATGTCTGGCCGGGCGACGATCAGGACTATTATCTCAGCGACGGCGAGACCAAGTCGATCCCGCTGTCCTGCGATGACGGTGAATCGATCTGCTACGGCGCCTGGGTCGACGGCGACGAGGGCACCTATTGGGGCGTCGGCCCCGGCAACACCGAAAAATGCGACGATTGCTGCTACACTTGCAGCGGTGGCGAGACCGAGGAGATCGATCTGGTGCCGTGAGCGGGGAATCTCCCCACTCGAGGGGGAGATGTCGCCAAAGGCGACAGAGGGGGGTACGGTACGTCCTGACGCGACTCGATCGCGGACAGAGGATGCCGGCGCTCACGCGAGACGACCCCCTCTGGCCTGCCGGCCATCTCCCCCTCAAGGGGGGAGATTACGCTCACCTGGCCCAGCGCTCGCGGCTTTATCGGCCGGGCCATATCGGCTAAGGGCTTCACAGCAAAAACCTCGCCGCCCCGGACCGCTGCTAAAATATGACCGCCAAGCCATTCCCCCTGTTCCTCGGCATCGACACCGGCGGCACCTATACCGACGCCGTACTGTGGTCGGAAGCCGGCGGCGCTAACGGCAAAGTGCTGGCCAAGGCCAAGGCGCTGACCACCCGCCACGATCTCGCGGTCGGCATTTCTGGCGCGGTCGACGCGGTGCTGCAGAAAGCCGGCACCAACCCTGCAGCGATAAAACTGGTGTCGATGTCGACGACGCTTGCCACCAACGCGCTGGTCGAGGGCCAGGGCGGCCGCGTGGCGCTGGTGATGATCGGCTTTTCCGAAGGCGATCTGGCTCGCGACGGGCTGAAGGCGGCACTCGGCACCGACCCTGTGGTGTTCTGCCCCGGCGGCCATGATGTCCACGGCAACGCGGCAAAGCTCGACCTGTCCGAGCTGGAGGCCGCGCTGCCGGAACTCGGCGCTTCGGTGTCCGGCTTTGCCGTCTGCGCCTATTTCGCCACCCGCAACCCGGCGCATGAGCTCGCCGCGCGCGACCTCATCCGCGAAAAGACCGGCCTGCCGGTCACCGCCAGCCACGAGCTTTCGGCCAAGCTCGGCGGCCCGCGTCGGGCGCTGACGACGCTGCTCAACGCCAGGTTGATTTCGATGATCGACCGGCTGGTCGCGGCGACCGAAGGTTTTCTCGCCGCGCGGGGCATTGTCGCCCCGCTGATGGTGGTGCGCGGCGACGGCGCCCTGGTCTCGGCCGCCTTTGCCCGCCAGCGGCCGATCGAGACGATCCTTTCCGGCCCGGCCGCCAGCCTCGTCGGCGCCCGCCACATGACCGGCCTCGACGATGCTGTCGTGTCTGACATCGGCGGCACAACCACCGACGTTGCGGTGCTCGACAGGGGCCGTCCCAGGCTCGATCCGGAAGGCGCCACGGTCGGCGGCTTCCGCACCATGGTCGAGGCGGTGGCCATGCGCACTTTTGGGCTCGGTGGCGATTCCGAAGTGGCGCTGGAGGACGGCACGCTCAACCCAAGAATCCTGCTAGGGCCGCGCCGCCTGGTGCCGCTGGCGCTGGCCGGCATGATGCATGGCGAAGCGGTGACTGTCGAACTGGAACGCCAAATCCGGGCGGCCAACCCCGGCCGCATGGATGGCCGCCTGGCGGTCAGGACCGGCGTGCCGGAGCGGCTGGCCGCCGGCCTGACCGGCGCGGAGGCCAAGCTTTATGAGCTGATCGGTGCGACCCCGCTCGCCGTCGACCGGCTTTTGACCTCGAACGCGCAGAACGCCACCTTGAACCGGCTGGTGTCCCGCGGGCTGGTGCATGTCGCCGGCTTCACGCCGTCGGACGCCGCCCATGTGCTGGGCAAGCAGGCCAATTGGGATGCCGCCGCGGCCCGTCTCGGCGCAGAACTGTTCGCCCGCAAGCGCGACGGCCGCGGGCAATCAATCGCCGCCTCGCCGGAGGCGATCTCGGAACGGGTGCTGACCACGCTGACCCGTCTGTCGGCGGAAGTCATCCTCGAAACCGCGTTTGCCGAGGATGGGCTGGATGGCGCGGCGACCGTGGCGCACGCGCTGGTCCAGCGCGCTGTCGACGCGCACCCCGGCATCGCCCGCCTCAGCGTCGCGCTCGACCGCCCGGTCATCGGCCTCGGCGCCTCGGCGCCGCTGCATTATGGCGGGCTGCCACCGCTGGTCGGCAATGGCTGCGTGGTGCCCGAGGATACCGACGTCGCCAATGCGCTCGGCGCCGTCGTCGGTCAGGTCAGGGTTTCGGCGGAGGCGCGAGTCAGCCAGCCCAAGGAAGGGCTGTTTCGCGTTTCGTCCGGGGAGACAGTCCGCGATTTTCTCGACGAGGCAGCGGCGATCGCGGCGGCGGAAACCGATGTCCGCGCCATTGCCGCCGGACGGGCCAAGGACGCCGGCACAGACAGCGCCGAAATCGAGGTCGCCAGCGAGTTCCGCGTCTCGACCGTCGAAGGCCAGCGCATGTTCATTGAGGCGCATGTGGTAGCGGTGGCGTCCGGCAGGCCAAGGATTGCGGTGTGATTTAGCCAATCTCCTGCCTTGGGGGAGATGGCCGGCAGGCCAGAAGGGACTGTCGATCGGGGCATCATTCCAGCTTGGGTTCCTCGCCCCCACGAGGTGGGGGAGAGGTGGCTCGGTGAAGCCGAGACGGAGAGGGGACTGCGCCTTACGAATGCCCCCTCTCCGTCCGCTTCGCGGCCACCTCTCCCCCGCTTTGCGGGGGCGAGGAACTCGGGCTGTCGGGCATCTCCCAAGTGGCGGGAGATTGGCAGCTTTGGCTGGCGGCGAAAATGCCCTACCTTCACACTAAGCCGAATTGACCGGGCAAACCCGACATGTCAAAGCCCCCGGTGCCGGCAACCCGGCCAAAGCCTTGGAGAAGCCCTGATGACCGATCGCGTCGAAATCGCCGGATTGCGGCTTGCCCGCGAGCTTTATGATTTCGTCGTGAACGAGGCGCTGCGGGGCACCGGCATTGCTGCCGACGCCTTCTGGACTGGCTTTGCGTCAATCGTTTACGATCTTTCGCCGAAGAACCGGGCGCTGCTGGAAAAGCGCGACGCGCTGCAGGACCAGATCGACCGCTGGTATCGCGACAATGGCGCACCCAGCGACATGGAAGCTTACAAGGGGTTCCTCAAGGAGATCGGCTATCTCGTGCCGGAAGGTCCGGCCTTCTCAGTGACGACCGAAAATGTCGACCCGGAGATCTCGGTGGTTGCCGGGCCGCAGCTGGTGGTGCCGGTGATGAACGCGCGCTACGCGCTGAACGCCGCCAATGCGCGCTGGGGCTCGCTCTATGACGCGCTCTACGGCACCGACGCCATTCCCGAGACCGGCGGCGCCGAGAAGGGAGGCAGATTCAATCCCGTGCGCGGCGCCAAGGTCATTGCCTGGGCGAAGGATTTTCTCGACGAGTCGGTGCCGGTCACCTCGGGCAAATGGGCAGGGGTGAACGGGCTTTCGGTTGCCAACGGCATGTTGCGGCTGGGCGAGGGCGCCGGCGCCACCACGCTTGCCGACCCCAGACAGTTTGCCGGCTATCGCGGCGACGCCGCCAATCCCGAAGCCGTCCTGCTCACCAAGAATGGCCTGCATATCGAGATCGTCATCGACCGCAGCAACCAGATCGGCAAGACCGATCCGGCCGGCATTGCCGAAGTCGTGCTGGAATCGGCGCTGACCACCATCCAGGACTGCGAGGATTCGGTCGCGGCGGTGGATGCGCAGGACAAGGTCGTGGTCTACCGCAACTGGCTCGGCCTGATGAAGGGCGACCTTGCCGAGGAGATCACGAAGGGCGGCAAGACGTTTACACGAAAACTCAATTCCGACCGGTCGTATACCGCGCCTGATGGCGGCGCTCTGAGCCTGCCCGGCCGCTCGCTGATGCTGGTCAGGAATGTCGGTCACCTCATGACCAATCCGGCGATAACGGACCGCGACGGCAACGAGGTGCCGGAAGGCATCATGGATGCGGCGATGACGGCGTTGATCGCGCTGCACGATGTTGGGCCGAACGGGCGCCGCGCCAATTCACGCGCCGGCTCGATGTATGTCGTAAAACCCAAGATGCACGGGCCGGAGGAAGTCGCTTTCGCCGTCGAGATCTTCGACCGCGTCGAGGCGCTGCTCGGCATGACCGAAAATACCATCAAGATGGGCATCATGGACGAGGAGCGGCGCACCACCGTGAACCTCAAGGAGGCGATCCGCGCCGCCAAAGACCGCGTCGTCTTCATCAACACCGGTTTCCTCGACCGCACCGGCGACGAGATCCACACCTCGATGGAAGCCGGCCCGATGATCCGCAAGGGCGACATGAAGCAGGCCGCCTGGATTGCCGCCTATGAGGCCTGGAACGTCGACACCGGGCTGGAATGCGGGCTGGCCGGCCATGCCCAGATCGGCAAGGGCATGTGGGCGATGCCCGACCTAATGGCGGCAATGTTGGCCGAGAAGATCGCCCATCCCAAGGCCGGCGCCAACACCGCCTGGGTGCCGTCGCCGACAGCGGCGACGCTGCACGCCACCCACTATCATAAGGTCAATGTGTATGCCGTCCAAGTGGCGCTGAAGAGCCGGCCCAAGGCAAAGCTCGACGACATCTTGTCGGTGCCGGTCGCGGTGCAGTCGAACTGGTCTCAGGCAGACATCCAGAAGGAACTGGACAACAACGCCCAAGGCATTCTGGGTTATGTCGTGCGCTGGATCGACCAGGGCGTCGGCTGCTCGAAAGTGCCTGACATAAACGATATCGGCCTGATGGAGGACCGCGCCACGCTGCGTATCTCCTCGCAGCACATCGCCAACTGGCTGCATCATGGCGTGTGCACCTCGGACCAGGTGATGGAGACGATGAAGCGCATGGCCGGCGTCGTCGACCGCCAGAACGCAGGCGATCCGCTCTACCGGCCGATGGCGCCGGACTTCGACAAATCGATCGCCTTCCTCGCTGCCTGCGACTTGGTTTTCAAAGGCCGCACCCAGCCCAACGGGTACACCGAACCGGTACTGCACGCGCGGCGGCTGGAGCTGAAGGCACGTGCATCGGCCTGACCCGAAGGTTCAACCTTTAAGGAGGCGGGTGAGGTAGGCTCGGCGTCCCCCACCCCTCAAAGGGGGAGGGAAACGTCACGCCGCCTGCGCCATCCGCTCCGAGCTCATGCGGTAGGAAATCGCCTCGGCCAGATGGATGCGGCCGACCGTCTCGCTGGCCTCGAGATCGGCCAGCGTCCGCGCCACTTTCAGCACCCGATGATAGGCGCGCGCGGAAAAGCCGAGTTTTTCGCTGGCATCCCTGAGCAGCGACAGGCCTGATGCATCCGGCATCGCGATCTCCTCGATGACCGAGGGCGAGCAATGCGCGTTGGTGGTGGCGGAGGTCGCGCCGAGCCGTTCGAAACGCTCGCGCTGGATCGTCCGGGCGCGTGCCACGCGCAATGCCACCGCGGCACTTTTCTCCGCCCGGTCCGGCCGGATCAGATCGCTGGCCGAGACCGCCGGCACCTCGATCCGGAGATCGATGCGGTCGAGCAGCGGGCCGGAAATGCGCGCCTGGTAGTCGGTGCGGCAACGGTCGCCGCGCAGGCAGCGATAGCCCGGCTCGCCGGCCATGCCGCAGCGGCACGGATTCATCGCCGCGACCAGCTGGATGCGCGCCGGATAGGTGACGCGATGGTTGGCGCGGGCGATCATGCAATCGCCGGTCTCCAGCGGCTGGCGCAGCGCATCGAGCGCCTGCGGCGAGAATTCGGGAAACTCGTCGAGGAACAGCACGCCGTGATGGGCAAGCGAGGCCTCGCCCGGCCGCACGCGCAGGCCGCCGCCGACCATCGCCGCCATCGAGGCCGAATGGTGCGGCGCTCGGAACGGCCGCCGGTCGGTCAGTTTTCCCTCGCCGAGTTCGCCTGCCACTGATGCGATCATCGAGACTTCGAGCAATTCCCTCGGCGCCAGCGGCGGCAGGATCGACGGCAGCCGCTGCGCCAGCATCGATTTTCCCGATCCCGGCGGTCCGACCATCAGGAGAGTGTAGCCTATTTCCGCTGACAGTCCGCCTCCATTGGCTTGTATGCCTTTGGGCGGCTTCCTATGTCCGGTGACAAGGGGTACCTCCATGAATCTGAAATCAAATAATCGGCCAAGAGCATATTCCTACATCCGCTGGTCAACGGTGCTTCAGGGGGCCGGAGACAGCAATCGGCGACAGGTTCAAATGGCCGTCGACTATGCCGAAAAGCACGGCTTGGACCTTGTTTCGGAAGACATCATTAGAGATGAGGGGCTTTCGGGCTTCACCGGGAAAAATCTTACGGATGGAGCGCTTGGCCAGTTCATAAAAGCTGTGGAGGCCGAGAAAATACCGAAGGGTTCCTACCTCTTGGTAGAGTCCTTCGACCGGCTAAGCCGTCAGATGGTGGACACTGCCGTTGAGCTTTTTCTGAAAATCACCCGGCACGGCATCGTCCTTGTAACGCTTGCCGACCAAACGGAATACCGCAAGCCGGTGGATATGACCAAACTCATCATGTCCATCGTTTATATGTCTCGGGCGCATGAAGAGTCGGCCATGAAGCGCCAGCGAGGGGCTAATAACTGGAGAGGCAAGCGCCTGAACATCGGCAAACGCAAATTGACAAGCCTTTGCCCCGGCTGGCTTACGTTATCCGACGATAGGACCGAATTCATAGTCAATAAGGAAAGGGCTGCCATCGTTCGCCGTGTTTTCGATCTTTCATTGGCAGGCCAAGGGGCCTTCGTTATCGCACGAAGGTTCAACGAGGAACGTGTGCCGACGTTCGGACGGTCAGACGCTTGGGGTGTTTCATCCATCAAGAAGCTTTTGAAAAATCGGGCTGTTATAGGCGAATATCAGCCGTGCCGAAAAAGCCGGGAAGACAAGCACCGGACTCCCGAAGGCGAGCCGGAGCTCTATTATTTCCCGGCCATTATCTTGCCGGAAACCTTCCATGCCAATCAGGCTACTCTGGCTGGTCGCCGCACCAAAGCCGGGCGAAAGGGTAAAGCCTATAGCAATCTTTTTAGCGGTCTGGCGTTTTGCAGCGACTGCGGCGCAAAAATGCATTTCATCAACAAGGGGGTGAAGGGAGGAACCTCGCTCTACTGCGGCGCACAAAAGGGAATCTGTCGGCAACGCCATGGCTGGCGCTACAAACACTTTGAAAAATCGTTCTTGTCTTATGTCAGAGAGATAGACCTCGAAGCTGTCATCAATGGCGGAACAGGTGACCGTGTTGAATTTATCAATGGCCAGTTGCAACAGTTGCAGGGTGAAAGGCTGGACATCGACTCCAAGCTGAACAAGCTTATTGAGTTGTTCGAAGATGATGACCTGCCCAAGGATGTGGTGAAGGCCAAGATGGGAAAGCACCAGACTCGGCTAAGTGAGATTAAGGGCCGGGTCGATCATTTAAACCAAGAGCGGGCAGAGATTCTGGAGTCCCGTCGAAGGTCAAAGCTAGTTGATATTGCAGGATTCCCTGAAGGTATTAGCGACGAAGAACTGTACGCATTGCGAGCGAAAGCTGCAGAACACATCCGTGGCGTGGTGGAATCCATACATATGTACAAAGATCGGGATCTAATTGATCCTGCTACTGGTCAGAAGATGGTCAGGAAGCTATCACGGATGGAGTCCAAGTTTCTGGTGCGCTTCAAAGGTGGCGCTAGCCGGGTGATATACCCCGACTCGGCGGACGCCACAGAAGCCTTTGTGGTGGTCAATATGGACTTCCCACGTGGTCAGAAAGGAAAGTTACCCACGGCCACCCGGTTACAGGAAGAATTTAAAAAAGTCCATACTGGCTCTTAGCGCTTCGAGACCCGGTGTCTGAAATATACAAACAATATCAGCCAGCTATTGGCTCTTTTCTTTGGTGTCAATCTTGTGTCAAAGATCCATTTTGGAGGAATGAGAGCGGTATGAAGGATCAGGACGACGCCCATGGATCGGCCTTCAATCCGAGCGTCCAAGAAATTCGTCGATTTCCAAAGCCATTGTCTATGAACACCGAAATGCCACGGCTTTGGCGTAGTGAATATCTAAAAAATCGCTACTTACTTGGGAAATCGATGGAGTACCTCGAAAGTAGGATATGTGATGTTTTCGACAACATTATGGTACTGGATTGGGAGACTGGGAAATATAAGCCAGACGCAACAATCGATGATGGAATATACTACGCTTTGCCGCAGTTGGATTTTCTGAGAATGCTGATAGAGGTGACGTACGAAGGCGAGCTTAGGGGGCAAAGAATAGAAAAAGCAAACAACAAGCGGAAATTGGTTGATGCGGAGAAGATTCTTCTTAATCAGCCGTGGGCTGTTAAACCAGAATTTCGAAGCTCAAATAAATTCTTCTCTACTACCTATCGAAATCCAGAAACAATATTCCGGTTCTCAGCCAAGGCGCACAACAGTGCGCTCCTTGACAGTGGGCAGCTTCGATTTGGGCCTTCACTGGCGTATGCCGACGGCGCTCTTCTTCCTGCCCAATTTGACAATGAAAACCAAGTCCATGTCAGCAATGGAGGCTATTATGAACTTAATGCTGAATTTTGGGTTTGTTCGTTTTCCTGCATCTATGAACTAAGGATGTATGCCGAGTTCGAGGCAGACAGTTGCATTATTATTCGAGATGTTGCGGAATTTAAAAGACGTATCGTCAAAAGCATATACAAGCACAACGTAGAGAACCCCAGCGATGTGATTGCTCAGGCCAATTTTTCCCCGGTGGTATATTATGACCCTTGCAAGCTGATTGATGTCGAAACTCCTGCGGAGGTCCATTTCATGAAGCATTTCCGATACGCTTATCAACGAGAGTTTCGGGCTATCTTGGCTCCAAAAAAAACTCGCCCATCAACAGCAGTTTTCCTTAATCTTGGTCCGCTGACTGACATAGCGGAATTAGTCTCGGCCTAGACAGTGGCCGGAACGCCCCCGCCTAACTTGGAAGTTCGAATGCGCTGTCATGCAGAACCCATTTTGCATGGTACTTCGATGCGTAGCGCACCGTGTTGACGAGGTGTTCGGGCGCCTCTTCCGCTGCCAATCTGTCTCAGTCGACCTGACTTCTCGGGCCATCGCTCAAAGCCCTTTACGAGGGCCGTAGGGACGCAACAGACGGCATGCCTGTTGGCATGGATATGAAGACTGTCATTCGCATCCTAGCCGGCAGACTAGCTGACGGGGGCAGGCATGAGAGCGGATCAAGAGCATATTCCTATGCGCCGGGCTCGCTGAACCCACGCCAAATCCAGTCAATTATTACCCAAACGATTGCCGCAGCAACCAGAAGCAACAGAAACTCCATGGTCGCAATTTGCATGGCTCTTGCCCGCATTTCCCTCGTTGGTGCCGTCATGCCAATGGTGAGCAGTGGCCGTATCACCAGCGCCAATTCGGCTGCTACCACGCCGATAATGTAAATCCGCTTGAAACCCTGCCTGATGTTCATGAAACTGCCCCTCATTGAATCAGGACAGCTTACACCAGCGGTCATATCAGTGGATAGGTGCAGCAGCACAGGCTGGTGTGTGCTGGTACGCTACTGGTTGCTATGGGGGATGGGTGGATAAGGAAGCTGGTGCCCAACGATGCTGAACAGGCCGTGCTTGCACAGATGCTGGCAAGCGGCTCACCGCTTGTAGTCTAGGATGGCGTGGGTGACCGGCTGAAGGGGTATTTGGTCGAACGGTAGAAGTTCGGACAATAATCAGCTACCGATGTCGTCCGGAAGAGTGGGGGACTAGATCGTGGCAACGGTTCGGGCGGCAATAGATCGTGTTCTAACTGAGTATGGTGCCGCTTCAGCGGCGGACAATCCAAAAGGCCACCCTCTGGCCGATTTCATAAGACATGAAGCGAGGGATGCTGTGGCGTCCCATGTTCCGGATAGTCGTGACATTGCGGTCAAAGGGAGCGCCGGTCAGGGGAACTGGGCGGCGATTCCTTGGATAGCTCTATTTCACAAACTCGTCACCGGCACGGCGACGCATGGCTACTACCCAGTCCTGTTGTTCGACCCGCACGATCAGATTGCTTATCTGTCGCTAAATCAAGGCACGACCGCTATCCAAACCGAATTCGGAAGGGGATATGTGAAGGTGCTGAGTACACGGGCCGAATTAATCCGTCGGAAAATTCCAGAGGCGCTAGCCCGTTTTCCTGAAACTGAGATTACCTTGCATGGAAATGGCACTCTGCCTGCCGGATACGAGGCGGGTCATGCGTGCGGACGCTCATACACGCTGACTAACCTCCCGACTGAAGCGGCGCTAGCGGCTGACATAGCGGACATGATCAATTTCTATCGGATCTTAGTTTTCCGAGGCGGAATAGATGCAGTTTACGACAGTCCGGACGAGGGAGGCCCGGGGGATGACTCCACGATCCTTGAGAAGCGGCAATACAGTATGCATCGCCGGATCGAGCGGAACCCAGTTGCCGCCGCAAAAGCAAAAAAACATCATGGGGCCCGCTGTCAGGCCTGTCGAATTTCGTTTGGCGAAATCTATGGCTACCTTGGAGACGGCTACATCGAAGCCCACCACTTGCGGCCACTCTCGGATTTGAAAGAGGGTGAGGTTGCATCTTATGACGTGGCAACAGATTTTGCGGTCCTCTGTGCCAACTGTCATCGAATGGTACATCGACTCGAAGACGTGAGCGACATAGCCAAGCTCAAGGTCCTTCTGGCCAATCCGAGTGCGGCGCCGTCATCCACTTAATGCCGGTCTAGGGTGATGGTGTCCCTGACATTGTCTGATCGAACCCCACCATAATTATCGAATCGATTGGATAATCCGCACCTACATTTTTCAGCGCATAGCTTGCGACGGCTTCCTTCGATTTCGCTCGTTCGACTTTGCACGTGATAGCGACGCCGAAATGGCGATTCCCTATGTTCGTCCAAAAATCGGTCGTGGCCTGCTCGAAACGGGCTTCCTCGTGGCAGGGGATCGCCAGTAGGCAGTGATAGTGCAAGAAGGTGGCATCGACACCATTCTTCTTGATTGTCTCACAGACGCCCAACGCAGGCAGGTTTCCTCGGCCACTAAACTTTCTGCGCATCGCAGAAAAATAGGCTTTGACCAATCGTTCTCCTGTCGGGCTATCGCTTTCGAAAAGGACGAACCGTTTTGTCGGCGTCGTGGCACCTTTGGTTCCTCCGGAAAGTTGCCTATAAGCGGATTCCGGATCATTGGCCGGGACGAACGAAATTGTGACAAACTGGTTCAGATCATGTTTTTGGGTTTCGTGCAGGATGAGTTCCCGGACCACTTGGGTGCCGTACCTGACTAAATAATCGTTGATGATCCGCCGAGCCAGAGCACTGGTGTTGAGTGAAGATCGTTTGGCGAGAACACCGAGAGCATGGTGAGTGGCTTGCTCCAATCGGATACTAAACATCCAGCTTCGATTCCGGATTGGGAGATTGAAGCATAAAAAGTATGGATAGGTTCATTTCGAATAGAACCTGTGACAGCTTGAAGTTCGCAATCTCATATCTGTCTGGTCTTGTTGAGGATAAAAATTCCATATATATGATTCTGTACTCTTCTCTGTACCCGTCGAGAATTGGTTTTATAGAATTTGGTTTTTGAATGTTATTGAAATTTAATATTCTGTCTATTTCTTCGTCATCCATTTTGGTATTAGTCTTTCCTGTTGTTAGATATAGTTATGATGTTGTTGGCTTTTGCCGTTCAAAAAAATTCATGATGAATGTGCTTAGCACGTGGTGATAATAAAAAAGGTTGCCTTATACGCTTAGCGGGTCAGCAAATATCCTGTATTACGCATCACTTATTTTTATTTATTCATCAAAGAGCAAAGAATAATGAAATATTATTGCTTTCTTTGGTCGAGTATAGAAACAATATTTCGCCATTAGAAAGATAGGCACGTACTTACAACGTGCCGAACACCGTTGAGTGCTCCGGTCTTGGATGGGCATAGTCGCTGTCCGACGAAGGGGAGCTGCGCCTTGATCTAGGTCGGATGTCCCGTTGCGTATGATGGGGGCAGACGAAGGTTCTGGCTGGTATAAGTGGCAGGCGCCCAATGTGTCCTGCTTGGACAGTGGCGACAGAACCTTGTTCCGATTTTCCAAGTGCGCACATCGAGCGCCTAATCCCATCGCCACCAGCCACGCTACATTCCGACAATTGCCGCTGTCCCTGACTTCATCAGCGGTGTTCATTGTCATTTACACCGTGGGGAGGCATTACCCCTGATGACCTGCGTTTCTCGCTGGCGAGATATTTGTCGAAAGCGTCCACCAAATGTTCAAAGCGCTCGACGCCATCCCTTTCGTCAAGTTCAGCCAGCGTGAATCCGGGAATCGCCTTTCGTTTGGCCTTGGTTGATTTGCTGTTCATTTTTAGTCCGGCTTTGGCTTTCTATTGGACCGGGGCGTCGGCGATGATCCGGTAAACCGAGGAGCGACCGACTCCGGTTGCCATGGCGATTTCGGATGCGCCTTGCCCGGCCCGATGCAACTCCATGATCTGGTGCGCCTTGCGGCGTGCGGTTGGTGCTCTGCCCCTGAACTTATTTTCAGCCTTCGCCTTGGCGATGCCCTCACGCTGTCGTGCCAGCATGATTTCACGTTCGAACTGGGCAATCGATCCGACGAGGTTCATCAGCAGCCGACCGGTCGGCGAGGTCGTATCAATCGCCATGTCCAAAATCTTCAGACCGACGTGCTTGGCTTCCAGACGGGCAACGATCTGACTTAGGTCGGAAACCGAGCGGGCGAGGCGATCCAGTCGGGTAACAACGAGAACATCCTTTTCCCGGACGAAATCGATTGCCCGTTCAAGCTCCGGACGATTGGAATTGACCGAGGACACCTGTTCGCTGAAAACCTTGTCACACCCCTGCAATTTCAAGTCCCGAAATTGCGCCTCATAGCCGGCCTGCTGCTCAACAGTGCTGGTTCTAGCGTAGCCCACAAACATGCCGTATCCTTCCCAATAGACTCTAAGAAATTGTGGGACAAAATTCCCAAAATGTCAATACAACCCTTGTGGGGCACGGATGGTCGGATACAGTCATTCCCATAAGAGCAGGGGTTAGCGGGATGTTGAGACTACCAATCTATGGCTTTCGAATTGAAGGCTTTCGAAGCATATATCGAGACGTTCAAGAGATCGGTCCGTTTGAAAAGATCAATATATTTATTGGTCAGAATAATTCCGGAAAATCGAATGTCATTCGCTACATAAGTCGGTACGTAGCTGCAGCCTTGTCAGGCAAGAATCCCACGATTTCACCGACCGATATGCCACGCAGTGGGTATACACCTTCAGGGGTTTTTTGGATGCTATTTCCTATCAACAAGACGCTTATCGAGGAGACCCTAGAAGCCAAAAGAGTCCATTTCGCCGACCACATCGTTAGCGTATTGGCCGAACTGTCGACGGTGGCAAACAATGGAGAAATGGTCTGGCTGCCGGTAGCGGAGAAAGGAGATGAGATTTACAGAGATGTCGCCCTCATAAGGTCGATGGCTGGGCAATTGAATGACGAAAAATTGCGGAAGATATATAATCTTTGGTCGGGTCTAACCCATGGCAGCGGTGGGGGTATTGATGATTGGCTTCCGGCGATTTTACAAAAATTCGTAAAACCGTTCTTTCGACCGACGGATGTTAAGGTCATCCAAGCCTTGCGACGGATTGACACTAGACTAGAAGAGTTTCGATCAGAGTTCGGAGCTTCGGCGGGCCATGATGAGATTATAGACACCCTAGCGGCCCTAGCTAGTCCGCCTTGGGACAAGCAGGAGGATCGCCTTCGGTTTGCGTCAATTGAGCGGTTCATAAATACCATCCTGTCTAGGACGGACGTGAGGGTGGAAATTCCTCACGATAAATCAACCATAAATATCAACATGGATGGGCGGGTACTGCCCGTTGAGGCGCTTGGAACAGGCCTTCATCAAATCATTCTAATGGCTGCCAACGTTATCTCTGTGTCCAATTCAATAGTTTGCATTGAAGAGCCGGAGCTTCATTTGCATCCCGAGCTTCAACGGCAGTTTATGAGATTCTTGCAAGCGGAGACGACCAACCAATATTTTATCACAACCCATTCGGCACACGTGATGGATGCGGCCGATGCGGCAGTCTTTAGCGTCGAGCTGAAGGAAGGGAGCACGTACTTCCGGCGTGCGATTAGTCGGCAGTCCAGACGTGCGATTTGTGACGACCTTGGCTATCGTCCCAGCGACCTTTTACAGAGCAATTGTATCGTTTGGGTCGAAGGGCCTTCTGACCGACTCTATCTGAACCACTGGATCTCCAATAAAGATCCCATGTTGGTTGAAGGTATTCATTACTCCATCATGTTTTACGGCGGCCGCCTTCTAAGTCATTTAAAGGTGGAGGACAGTGAGTTCGGCGAATTCATTCAGTTGCTGCCGATTAATCGCTTCCCTTGCATTTTGATTGACAGCGACAAGCGATCAAAGCACGCAAAAATAAACGAGACAAAGAAGCGCATTGTTCATGAGTTTGCGGGTGTTTCAGGCTTTAGCTGGGTCACCAAAGGGAAGGAAATCGAGAATTATCTCTCCGATGAAACGAGAGATAGTGTTTCGAAATTGATCCACGTCGGCTCTGTCGGGGCAACCTACAAGGGTGACGACTATGCGAATGGTTTGGCCTACACGGGATCAAAAGGGATAGTCGTCGAAAAAGTTGATAAGATCAAATTTGCAAAGGCGGCATTGGCACACGAAACCGATTGGTCTCGGCTTGATTTAGAAGAGCGGGTTGGTCAACTCGTAAAGTTCATCAAGAAAGCGAACCGCATAATTCATGAGAGTACTGGATAGGCATGAGAATCATGTCGCCCATTCCCGGCGAAACGCAGGAGCGTTCAGCGCCTTAGCGGCGACAAACTAGGCAGATCTTTGGGCCTCTTTGGCTCGGAGAATGGCAAGAAACTCTTCGGTTGGTTGACCATCAGATTCGTTAAAGTCGGCAGCATCGAAGCTGAATTTAATGCAGAATACGACAACATTAAATGCGGCAAATAACAGCAATAGTGAAGTGATGCAAGAGAAGAACACGTCTGCATTGGTGCTGTTGTTGCTTAATACCGTCCAAATCTGATAACCGCAGACCACAGCCGGATAGATTACTATTACTAGAAACTGACAAATAGCGAAAAAAATCATTAGCTGCATTGTGATGTGCTGGGGCCGCCTTGATTTTGGACCATAGTATCTTGGCGTCAAAGGATCGATCCACAGATTGAATGCGGTCTTGTGTAGAAGGAATAGCGGGAACGAAAACATGCCCACCTTCGATCCAATCGATGAGATGTAGCGGTCTAAGACAATCTGATCCAGCAGCACATATATCGTACCGACCAATCTGGCTGCCACTAGCATGGCAAGTGCCGATGCAAATTCAGGCGAGATTCTGACGGAAGCGCCGAGGAAGGTGACGCTTCCGCTCACATTGGCAAAGAACGCCAGAACCGTGGCCAACAGGAATAAACTGGATGACACTTTTGCTAGTCGCTGGCTGATTTCATTGCGTCGTTCGGCAAGCCCCTCCAAAAACTTCTCCGACAGAAAATGGCCCCCCATTTTGCCGTCAATGTAATTCTCCAGTGTTAAGGCGGATCTTCCGATCAGTGACAGTTTCATTTGGTTCCCTATGGCCATTCCGGCCTGTATGCTCACTTTGGTCAGGATAGGAATAGCTACGCACAACAGGTCGTCCCGCTCCGCCTTGGCGCTCCAGCCTGCGATACGTCTCCAAAATAACAATTGGCCACAACCTCAGCAGATTGTGGCCGCCGGCTGCCGCCACTTCCAGTGCTCGCTTGGCGGTCTCCTGGCCCTTGATGTCGGCGAGATCCGGCAGGTCGCGCGCCGAGGCATGGATGCCGGCTTCCGGCCGCGACAGCACCTGCGTGCCGCGAAAATGATTGGCGATGGCGATCAGGCTGCGTGGCGCCAGGATGTCGAAATCCTTGCCGGCCCACGCCGCTTCCGGGCCGCAGGCGAAAGGACAGATCAGGCCCTTGCCTTCGGCATTGGCTCCGATCGCCGCCGGCAGCGCGCCGGCCACCGCGGCGATGGTGCCGTCGAGCGACAGCTCGCCAAGCACGACATAGCCGGACAGCATGTCGCCTGGAATGGCGCCCAATGCCGCCATCAGGCCGAGCGCGATCGGCAAATCGTAATGGCTGCCTTCCTTGGGCAGGTCAGCCGGCGCCAGGTTAACCGTGACCTTCTTGGACGGCATCGACAGGCCCGACGCATGCAGCGCTGCCTGAACCCGCTCGCGGCTTTCGGCCACCGCCTTGTCGCCGAGGCCGACGATGTGCATGTTGACCTTGCCCGGCGCGATCATCACCTGCACGTCGACCGGCACGGCCTCAATGCCTTGGAAAGCGACCGTGCGAACCCTTGCCACCATTTTTTGTCCCCGGACATGGGCTCGCCCGAAGCCCATGCGATCATGCCGCGAACGGCGTTTACCAGAAACAACCACAGATTTCACGCGAAGGCAAGAACATTACGGGAACAATTGGACGCTACAATCTGATGGCGTCGCGGCGCTAACGGGTCGGAAAAACACTGTTGCGCAAAGCGTGCGCTTACTTGCGTTTGTCCTCGACCGCATCCCAGAACAGGCTCGCAATATCGGCGCCACCAAAACGCTGCACCTCGCGCACGCCGGTCGGCGACGTCACGTTGATCTCGGTCATGTAGTCGCCGATCACGTCGATGCCGACGAGGATAAAGCCGCGCTCCTTCAGCGACGGGCCGATGCGGGCGCAGATCTCGCGTTCGCGCTCCGTCAATTCGGTTTTTTCGGCGCGGCCGCCGACATGCATGTTGGAGCGTGAATCAGTCTCGGCCGGCACCCGGTTGATGGCGCCGACCGGCTCACCGTCGATCAGGATGATGCGCTTGTCGCCGGCGCGCACCTCCTTCAGATAGCGCTGCACGATGTAAGGCTCGCGGAACAACTGCCCGAACATCTCGAGCAGCGAGGCAAGGTTGCGGTCGGCCTCGTGCAGGTGGAAGATGCCGGCGCCGCCATTGCCGTAGAGCGGCTTGACGATGATGTCGCCGAGCTCCTTGCGGAAGGCGGCGACCTCCAGCGGGTCCTTGGTGATCAGCGTTTCCGGCATCAGGTCGGGAAATTCGGTGACGAAGATCTTTTCCGGGCTGTTGCGCACCCAGGCCGGGTCGTTGACCACCAGCGTCCGGGGATGGATGCGCTCAAGGATATGCGTGGAGGTGATGTAGTTCATGTCGAACGGCGGATCCTGCCTGAGCAGGATGACGTCCATCTCCGACAGGTCGGTGCGGACTTCTTCGCCGAGCGAATAGTGATTGCCCTTCTCATCGCGGACCTGCATTGCCTCGATGCGGGCAAACACCTTGCCGCCGCGCAGCAACAGTCGATCGGGCGTATAATGGAAGAGCTGATGGCCGCGCCGCTGCGCTTCCAGCGACAGCGCGAAAGACGTGTCGCCGGCAATCGAGACGGTGGAGATGTGGTCCATCTGGACGGCGATTTTCAGAGGCATGGCGGATCTCCGGCGGATCGTATGGCTGCTTGCCTGTACAACCTCGCCGGTCATCTGCCAATCGCGACATTTGAGGATTGCCTGCTGCAAGCAGGGCGTGTGTCGGTCAGTTGCAGACAAAGCGAGGCTGTGCGTGCGCTCGATGCCTTCGTGGGTTGGCCGCGCTGCGAGGACGCGTAGTGGGGCGTGATCGTCTTTTTGTCTGACATAAGCCTCCGGAATCCGTTTTTCTCCCTTGCTCCCCCGACCGGGCTGGCTAGGATGCGCGCCGACTGAGCCTACAGCGCCGCGCGTCCTTTTTGGACGCGCAAAGGACGCTGTAGCACTTTGATTTTGCGCATGATCCTTTCCGAAAATCGAAACCGATTTTCGGGGCCATGCGCAGGGAGAAAAAGATGATGCCATCGGCGCGCTTTGACGACCTTGAAGGTGCATCGGTGCTGATCACCGGCGGCGGTTCCGGCATCGGCGCGGCGCTGACCGAGGGTTTTGCCCGCCAGGGAGCGAAGGTCGCCTTCATCGACATCGCCGATGGCCCGAGCCTGGCGCTGGCCGACCGCATCGAGAAGGATCTTGGCCGGCGGCCCCTCTATCTCAAGACGGACATACGCGACATCGAGGCGCTGCGGGCTTCAGCCGCCAAGGCGGCCGAAGCCCATGGCGACGTTACGGTGCTGATCAACAATGCGGCAGTTGACGATCGCCACGCGGTGGAGGATGTCACCGTGGAGTTCTGGGACAACAACCAGGCGGTCAACCTGCGTCCGCATTTCTTCACCGCCCAGGCGGTAGCGCCGGGCATGAAGCGCGCCGGCGGCGGCTCGATCATCAACTTCACGTCGACATCGTTTCTGATCAACCACCCCGATATGCCGGCCTATACCGCGGCCAAGGCCGGCATCGTCGGCCTGACCAAGGGGCTTGCCGGCAAGCTCGGCGCCGACGGCATTCGCGTCAATGCGATCGCACCCGGCTGGGTGATCACCAAGCGGCAGAAGGAGCTCTGGGTCACCGAACAGGCGCTCGCCGCCCATATTGCCAAGCAATGCATCAAGCAGGTGATGCAGCCGGAAGACATTGTCGGCACGGTGCTGTTCCTGGCGTCGGACGCTTCGCGGATGCTGACCGCGCAGATGCTGATCGTCGATGGGGGCTTCCTGTGAGCCCGGGAGTTCCGAGCAAAGCGCCTTCTGTCGCCGCCGTCGACTGGGGCACGACCCGTCTCAGGGTCTGGCTGGTCGATGAGGCCGGAAAAATCCTTGCCGAGCGTCGCGGCGACGACGGGCTGATCACCGCGCAAGCCGCCGGTTTTTCGACCATCCTCGAAGCACATCTGGCGGCGGTGGGCGCGCCGGAAGCGATGCCCGTCATCATCTGCGGCATGGCCGGATCGCGCCAGGGCTGGCTGGAGGCGCCCTATGTCACCGTGCCGGCGCCGATCGGTGCCATCCTTGCCGGCGCTGCGCGCGTCCCCGGCCAGCGCCGCGACATCCGCATCGTGCCGGGCCTGGCCCAGCGCCAGGCCGACGCGCCTGACGTCATGCGCGGCGAGGAAACGCAGCTTGCCGGCGCCGGTTTGCCGGCAAAAGCCCGCCATCTCGTCTGCATGCCCGGCACCCATTCGAAATGGGTGCTGGTCGAGGACAGCGCCGTTACCGGTTTCGGGACATGGCCGACCGGCGAGCTGTTTTCGGTGCTGGCGGCGCATTCGATCCTGCGCCATTTGCTGGGCGAGCAGCCACAGCCGGTTGCATCAGGCAATCCGTTTTTTCAGCGCTGGTGCGAGCAAGCGCTGGCCGAGGGCGGCGATGTCACGTCGAGGCTGTTCTCGATCCGCGCTGCCGGCCTGCTGCAGGACCTGAAGCCCGGCGATGCCGCTGCTTGCCTGTCCGGCCTGCTGATCGGCGGCGAGATCGCCTCGGCCAGCCGCCGTTATGGCAAAGGCGGGTCGGTCGTGCTGGTCGCTTCCGGCGCGCTCGGCACGCTCTATGCTGAGGCGCTCGGTCTTGCCGGACTTGCGGTGAGAGCCGTCGATGCCGACGAGGCGGTGCGTGCCGGCCTGATCGAGGCGGCGCGCAAAAATGGCATGATTGCTGGAAGCGGAGTTGCCGCATGACCGAGACCGCACCGTTTCCGAAGCTCGAGCGCGGGCTTGTCGCCATCCTGCGCGGCCTCAAGCCGGACGAGGCGGTGGCCATTGGCCGGGCGATCTTCGAGGCCGGCATCGAAGCGATCGAAGTGCCGCTCAATTCGCCGGACCCGTTTACCTCGATCGCCAGGATTGTTGACGTGCTGCCGGCGACGGCACTGGTCGGCGCCGGGACAGTGCTGACCGCAGCCGATGTCGACGGATTGCACAAGGCCGGCGGGCGGCTGCTGGTCAGCCCCAACATCGGTGCCGAGGTCATGGGCCGGGCGATGCATTACGGCATGGTGACGATGCCCGGCGTGTTCACGCCGACCGAGGCCTTCCAGGCCATCCGGCTCGGTGCCTCGGCGCTGAAATTCTTCCCGGCCAGCGTGCTTGGCGCGGCCGGCATCGCGGCGATGCGCGCCGTTTTGCCGGCTGAGACGCTGGTCGGCGCGGTCGGTGGCGTTTCGGAAAAGGACTTTGCCGGCTACAAGGCATCAGGTGTCAGCATCTTCGGCCTTGGCTCCAGCCTTTTCAAGCCAGGCATGAGCGTCGATGAGGTGGCAACGCGGGCCCAGGCCGCAGTCGCAGCCTGGGATGCGGCGTTTGGAACGGCAGGATGAGCGAAGCCATCGTCTCGGTTTTTTCCGACCATGTCTGCCAGCTCGGCGAAGGCCCGAGCTACGACCCCACCACCGATACGCTCTACTGGTTCGACATCGTCAACGGCCAGCTTTTGGAAAAGCGCCTTTCCGGCGGTACGGTCAAAATCCAAGAGCTTGGCCAGATGGCCAGCGCGATCGCTATCATCGACGACAAAAGACAATTGATCGCCACCGAAACCGGCCTGCATGTCCGCGACGTGGCGACCGGCAAGATGACACTGCATACGACGATCGAGGCCGACAATCCGACGACGCGCTCGAACGATTCGCGCGTCCACCCCTGCGGCGCGTTTTGGGTCGGGACGATGGGCAAGGGCGAGGAAAAGGCCGTAGGCTCGATTTATTGGTTCTACAAGGGAGAGCTGCGCCGGCTCTTTTCGGATATCACCGTGTCGAACTCGATCTGCTTTTCCGAAGATGGAACCGTTGCCCATTACACCGATACCAGCACCGGCCTGTTGATGCGCGTCGCCTGCGATCCAGCGACCGGCCTGCCGGTCGGCGAACCGAAGATCTTCGTCGATCACCGCAAGGCCAAGGGCTATATCGACGGTTCGGTGCTCGATCGCGACAGTGTTCTGTGGAACGCCTGCTGGGGCGGCAGCGTCATCGAAGCCTACGGGCCCGACGGCAAGCTCATCCGATCGGTCGCGATGCCGGTGACGCAGCCGTCTTGCCCGGCCTTTGTCGGCAGGAATGCCGACCGGCTGGCGGTCACCTCCGCCTGGTCGGGCAAGGATGAGAAACAGCGCCTGCTGGATCCGCAAGCCGGCATGACGTTTCTGCTCGATATTCCGGTCAACGGCCGCTTCGAGCCGCGCGTGCTGATCGCCTAGACCATAATCCCGAATCTCCGGTTCGGAAAGATCATGGTCAAACAGGAAGATCGCGCCAGCACTGTCGCGCAGGCGTCCAGCTGACGTCGGTTTTCCGCGAAAGCCGAATGCGTCTGCCGTGCGATGGTAGACAATCGCGCTGCCAGGACCCGTTCATCCCCGGGATCGTGCATCTCATGTCAAGCCGCAGGCCGAAGCTGATCCTTGTATACGAGCCGGAAAAGGCCTGCTTCGACCGGCTGGTCGCCGATGGCCACGTGCCGGCGCGCGCCGCCGAAATCGCCTCCTATCTGGCGCAGTCGACCGACATCGCCCCTGAGTTCGACACGCTGGCGGCAGCCTGCCAGACGCGCGGTCTGTCGTTCGTGCCGGTGGAACTCGACGATGCCGCAAGCGTGCTTGCCGGTGAGGACCCGGACACGACGCTCGTCTGGACGCTGACCGACGGCGTCGCCTATTTCCGCGGTGGCGCGGCACCGGCTTTGGCGAGGCTGAACGGCCTGAAGGCACTCGGCGCCGATGATGCGCTGTTTGCACTGTGCCAGGACAAGTTCCGCTCCGGCGCCGTGCTCGGCGCACTCGGCCTGCCGGTGCCGCAATCCGGTTTGGCCCGCGACGGCCGCTGGCTGGTCGAGCCACCGGCTTCGCCAGCCGGCTGGTTCGTCAAGCCGAACCGGCTCGGCGCCAAAATCGGCATCTGGCCGGATTCGCGCAGCAGCGATCTCGGCCACGCGCTGGAGCTTAGCCGGCGCGTCTTCGCCGCCTATCGCGACGATGTCGTCGTGCAGACCTATGTCGCCGGGCGCAATGCGCGCGCGAGTTTTCTCGGCCTGAAGCCGGACACCGGCGTCGAGGCGCTCGGCATCGCATTGGTCGATTCTGGCGGTGATTTCCAGACCATGGCGGACAGCCTGGCGCTTTACGGCGACACCGGCGAGGTTGCCAGGGCGACGGGAACATATGCCGAGCCGGTGCTGCTGCCGGTCGCCTCGGACCAGCCGCGAGCCGATGCAAGGATCCGACGGATCGCGCAAAGCCTGATGGTCGGGCTCGGCCTGCGGGATGTGTTTTCCATAGACTTCCGGGTCGAAGCTGACGACAGTGTCCATCTCATCGAATTCGAGGTCTGCCCCGGCCTGCCCTGCTTCGATTTCCGCGCTTATTGCCGCACGCGATGGGAGATGGGCCTCGCCGATGCGATGGCCGAGACCGCTGCGAGTCGTATTGGTTGATTGGCGGCGTCTTGAGCAGAAACCCTGCGTGAAGCTGCCCGGACCCATGCAGCCAAGTCCGCCCGCGAAGTGAGCAGCACCCGCGTCGCAGCTGCACCGGCGGCCCAGGATCGGGTCTCGACAAATGGCTTGCGTTCCGACCGGCAGCGACGTGAAGCTGTTGGCGGACGATGAGAAGGCCGATTTCACGCTGACCTGAATCCTATCTGGGAAAATCGCAACAATGGACGTGAAGAAGAACGGCGACGTTTCATTCTGGTATGCCGACATCGGCGGCGTGCCCGGCTATCGACCGCCACTGCAGGGCGATATTGTGGCCGACGTTTGCAAAGGGGCTGCCGCGGACATCGCGGCTGGCCGCCCTGGCTGATCGCATCACCGGCCACTGAACCGCATCACCGCAAGGATTTAGGAATGATCGACTTCAAGACCTTCGCCCACCTGGCGCATATCGACCTGGGTGAGCCCCAGTCGAAACCCACCTCGGTGGAAGGCGATCAGCTGGAAGCAGCCAACATCCTCTGGACTTCGGATGATGGCAAAGTCGAAGTCGGTCTGGGAATGTTCGCAGGGCCGGTTCACCGCGCGCCGAGACACGAATTCCGAGATTTGCCACATCGTCTCCGGCCGCGTGACGCTGCACGGTCCCGACGGCGCGGCCAAAGATGTCGGGGCTGGCGAATTGCTTGTCCTGCCGCTTGGCTGGGAGGGCGAATGGACCATCCATGAGAAAACGCGCAAGCTTTACATCATGCATTCGGTCTGATCGCGGCGGCGGTTGCCGCTGAACTAAACCCCTTCGACCAGCACGATCTCGCCGTCGGCTACTTTCTGGCGGATCGCCACGGCGCGTTGATACTCCGGCGAGTGATAGCAATCGTACGCCGCAGCCAATGACGGAAACTCGATGATCACGTTGCGGTCGCGGCCCGGCCCTTCTGCCTTTTCATGCGCACCGCCTCGTGCCAGGAAAACGGCGCCGAAACGGTCGAAAGCCGGTTTGGCGGCTGTGACATAGTCCTTGTAGCCTTCCGCATCGCGCACATCGACGCGGGCGATCCAGTATCCCTTGGGCATGCTTCTTCTCCGAATTGTTAGGCCGAGCGCATTTCGTCAAGAATAGCTTCCGCGACCGCCCGCCTGTCGGCAGCGCCGACGATCGGCCGGCCGACGACGAGATGACTGGAGCCGTTGCGGATCGCCTGCGCCGGCGTGACCACGCGTTTCTGGTCGCCATGGTCGCTGCCCTTGGGCCGTATCCCCGGCGTGACGACGGCCATGTTGGGCCCGACGATCCGGCGCACCGCTTCCGCTTCCTCGGCCGAGCAGACGATGCCGCCCATGCCGGCATGCAGCGCCTGTTCGGAGCGCCTCAGCACCAGCGTATGCGGGTCATGCTCATAGCCGGCGTCGATCACGTCCTGCTCGTCCATCGAGGTCAGCACGGTGACGCCGAGCAGGCAGAGATCGCTGCCCCTGGCGGCCTCGACCGCTGCCTTCATCGTCTTCGGATAGGCGTGCAGCGTCAGCATAGTCATGCCCATTCTGGCAATGGCCTCGACACCCTTGGCCACCGTGTTGTCGATGTCGAGCAGCTTCATGTCGAGGAAGACCCTGGTGCCGCCGCTGGCGAGCTCGCGGGCGAAATCGAGGCCGCCGGCGAAGGCGAGCTGATAACCGATCTTGTAGAAGGAGACGACCCCGTCGAGCTCACGCACCGCCTTCTCGGCGTCCTTCAGCGTCGGCACGTCGAGGCCGACGATCAGCCTGTCTTGCATGGTGCTGTCGCGTTGCTGGATCACGCCTCGATCCGCGTCGACAGCATGCGCGAGGTTTCGATCAGCGTGCGGCATAGGTGCTCCATCGATCTGTGCAGTTTCTCGTCCCTGAAATTTCCGTCCTCGTCGAAGGCGTTGCCGCCCTCCGGCACGGAGCATTCCGGCGTCACCACCTCCATCTTGCAGCGCACCAGCACGGCGCGCAGATGGTTGATGCAGCGTACCCCGGCGAAATGTCCTTTGGAAGACGAACAAAGGCCGGCGGGCTTGCCGGCGAACGGCCTGAACGACCGCCCGCCATCCATGCGCACCCGGCTCACCCAGTCGATGGTGTTCTTGAGCAGCGGCGGGATCGAGCCGTTATATTCGGGCGTCGCGATCAGCAGCCCATTATGCGCAGCGATCTGCCGGGCAAACTTGATGGCGTTTTCAGGAATGCCTTTCTCCTTTTCCAGGTCCTCGTCGAGGATCGGCAGCGGATAGTCGGCAAGCGAGATGCGGGTCACCTCGGCACCCTGCAGGGCGAGTTCCTTCTGCGCCACATCGGCGGTCCTGCCGCTGTAGGCGCCAGTGCGAATCGAGCCCGCGAAGACGAGAATTTTTGGGATCACTGCCATTGGCCACCCTTGTTCCCGGACAGGTACAGCCAAGGATCGGTCAAATCAACGCACCGGCCCAAAAATCGAAAAAGCGATCTTTGGGGCACATGCGCGAAGGGTGTGTTGAAAATCAGGTCAGGCCGAGCCGGAGTCGAAGACGGGCGCGAAGCGACCAAACAGGTTGGTTCCGAGAACCGGAGCGGAGCGTACTTGAAGTACGTGAGCACCGGAAGCGCAGGAAGCTGCCATTTGCAGGCCGGCCTCACCTGAATATCGGCACACCCTAATGCGCCCCGCGCCGATAGATCCACAGCTGTGTTGGCGGGATGTTGCGGATGACGAAATGGAAGTGCTCGACCGTGTAGTCGCCGCGGCCGGGCGGGATCGGCGACAGCGGGCCGTAGGTCAGCTGCACGATCGGGCGGCCTGTCGGGATGCGGTCGAGAAGGCTTTCGACATAGGCGATGCGCTGGGCGACCGGGAAATTGAGCAATGGCACGCCGGAGACGACCGAATCGAAGGTCAGGCCGCTCTTGTCGCCGAGTGTCGCATCGAGATTGAAGGCGTCGCCCTCGATGACGTTGACGCCGGGATAGAGCTGGCGCAGATGGCGCACGAAATCGGGGGAGTATTCGACTGCGTAGAGATTTTCAGGCTTTACGCCCTGGGCGAGGATGGCTCGGGTGATGACGCCGGTGCCGGGCCCGACTTCGAGCACCGGCAGGCCCGAGTTCGGGTTGACGACGGAGGCCATCTTGCGGGCCGTGGTGGAACTGGTCGGCACGATCGAACCGACCGCCTTCGGCTTGTCGATCCAGCCTTTGAAGAACTTCAGTTCGTCGTCGAACTTCTCCGCCAGCGTCTTTCGCAGTCCGGGACCATGTGCCATGAAAGTTCTCCTGAACGCTCCTCCCGAGAGGCTACTTAGCAGCTACGGGGTCCAAGGCAAGGCGGACGCCGGTATAAGATGTTGATGACGCTAGGGAAGCCTCGCCTTGATTGCACGCTACACCGGATTGGCGAGAATAGGCATCAGCGCTCGCCGAAGGCTTCGAAAAAGTCCTTCATGCGGGCGAAAAAGCCGCTCGACTGCGGCGAATTATCCTTCGAGGAAAGCTGCTCGAACTCCTCCAGCAACTCGCGCTGGCGGCGGGAAAGGTTTTGCGGCGTCTCGACCGCGGTCTGGATATAGAGATCGCCGACATTGTGCTGGCGCAGCACCGGCATGCCCTTGCCCTTTAGGCGGAACTGGCGGCCGTTCTGGGTGCCTTCCGGCACTTTCACTTTCGTCTGGGTGCCGTCCAGCGTCGCCACCTCGAAGGAGCCGCCAAGTGCTGCCGTCGTCATCGAGATCGGCACCTTGCAGTAGAGATCGGCGCCGTCGCGCTGGAAGAATTCGTGCGGCTTGACCGCGAGGAAAATATAGAGGTCGCCCGACGGGCCGCCGCGCAGGCCGGCCTCGCCCTCATTGGCAAGGCGGATGCGGGTGCCGTCCTCGATGCCGGCCGGGATATTGACCGACAGCGAGCGCTCCTCGGTGACGCGGCCCTGGCCGGCACATTTCGGGCACGGCTCCTTGATGGTCTGGCCACGCCCCTGGCATTGCGGGCAGGTGCGCTCGATCGAAAAGAACCCTTGCGTGGCGCGCACCTTGCCGTGGCCGTTGCACATCGAGCAGGTGACGGGCTGGGTGCCGGGCTTGGCGCCGCTGCCGGAGCATTCCGTGCAGGAGATCGAGGCCGGCACGTGAATCTGTGCGGTCTTGCCGGTAAACGCCTCCTCAAGCGTGATTTCCATATTGTAGCGCAGGTCGGCGCCGCGCTCGCGGCCACCTGAGGAGCGGCGCTGGCGCCCGCCCATCATGTCGCCGAAAATATCCTCGAAGATGTCGGCGAAGCCGCCGGCGCCGAAGCCGTGTGCTCCGCCGTTCATGCCGCCCTGTTCAAAGGCGGCGTGGCCGAAACGGTCGTAGGCCGCACGTTTCTGCGGGTCCTTCAGCGTCTCGTAGGCTTCGTTGATTTCCTTGAATTTGTGCTCGCAGGCATGATCGCCGGGATTGCGATCGGGATGGAACTGCATGGCGAGCTTGCGGAAAGCGCTCTTGAGCTCCTTCTCGTCGGCCCCCTTTTGCACGCCCAACGTTTCGTAGAAATCAGCTTTCATCTTTTCCTGCAGTCCGGATATTCAACGTCTTGAAGCCTTGTTGCGTCGTTTGCCGGCACGCTGTTCCGATTTAGGTGCGATGGAGCCGGGATGCCAGTGTTGACACGGGCTTGCTCGCACTTTTTCGATCAGGCCCGCACTTTTTCGGCCAGAGTTGCAAAAAAGCCCGGCTTTGCGCCGGGCTTTACTACAGCGCCGCGCGTCCTGTTGGACGCGCAAAGGACGCTGTAGCACTTTGATTTTTGCGCATGATCCTTTCCGAAATCGATTCCGATTTCGGGGTCATGCGCCTAAACCTGCCGTCAGGCCGCTCAGGCCGACTTCTTCTTGTCGTCGTCCTCGTTGATTTCCTCGAAATCGGCATCGACCACGTCGCTGTCCTTGGCGGCATCCGCCTTGGCGTCAGCCTCCGCGGCTTCCTTCTGCGAAGCCTCGTACATGGCCTGGCCGAGCTTCATCGAAGTTTCTGCGAGCGCCTGGGTCTTGGCTTCGATCTCGGCCGTGTCGTCGCCTTCGGCCGCGGTCTTCAGCGCCGTGATCGCATCGGCGATCGCCGTGCGGTCGGCCTCGGAAACCTTCTCGCCATATTCCTTCAGCGACTTCTCCGAGGAATGCACCAGCGCTTCGGCCTGGTTGCGGGCCTCGACCAGCGCGCGCCGCTTCTTGTCGGCCTCGGCATTGGCTTCGGCGTCCTTCACCATCTTCTCGATGTCGGCGTCCGAAAGGCCGCCAGACGCCTGGATGCGGATCTGGTGCTCCTTGCCGGTGCCCTTGTCCTTGGCCGAGACGTTGACGATGCCGTTGGCGTCGATGTCGAAAGTGACCTCGATCTGCGGCACGCCACGCGGCGCCGGCGGAATGCCGACCAGGTCGAACTGGCCGAGCGCCTTGTTGTCGGCGGCCATTTCACGCTCGCCCTGGAAGACGCGGATGGTCACGGCCGACTGTGAATCCTCGGCCGTCGAGAACACCTGGCTCTTCTTGGTCGGGATCGTCGTGTTGCGCTCGATCAGCCGCGTGAACACACCACCCAGCGTCTCGATGCCGAGCGACAGCGGCGTCACGTCGAGCAGCAGCACGTCCTTGACGTCGCCCTGCAGCACGCCGGCCTGGATGGCGGCGCCCAACGCGACGACCTCGTCCGGATTGACGCCCTTGTGCGGCTCCTTGCCGAAGAACTGCTTCACGATCTCCTGGATCTTGGGCATGCGGGTCATGCCGCCGACCAGGACGACCTCGTCGATTTCGCCGGCTTTCAGACCGGCATCCTTGAGCGCCGCCTTGCAGGGATCGATCGTGCGCTGGACGAGATCCTCGACCAGGCTCTCGAACTTCGCCCGCGTCAGCTTCAGCGTCAGGTGCTTGGGACCGGTGGCATCGGCGGTGATGAAGGGCAGGTTGATCTCGGTCTGCGTCGTCGACGACAGCTCGATCTTGGCCTTTTCGGCCGCTTCCTTGAGGCGCTGAAGGGCGAGCTTGTCGCTGCGCAGGTCGATGCCCTGTTCCTTCTTGAACTCGGCCGCCAGATATTCGACCAGACGCATGTCGAAATCCTCGCCGCCGAGGAAGGTGTCACCATTGGTCGACTTCACCTCGAAGACGCCGTCGCCGATTTCGAGCACTGAAATGTCGAAGGTGCCGCCGCCAAGGTCATAGACGGCAATGGTCTTGCCTTCCTTCTTGTCGAGGCCATAGGCAAGCGCGGCCGCGGTCGGCTCGTTGATGATGCGCAGCACTTCAAGTCCGGCGATCTTGCCGGCATCCTTGGTCGCCTGGCGCTGGGCGTCGTTGAAATAGGCTGGAACGGTGATGACCGCCTTCTCGACCTTCTCGCCGAGATAGGCTTCCGCCGTTTCCTTCATCTTCTGCAGGATCATCGCCGAGATCTGGCTGGGTGACTGCTTCTTGCCGCCGGCCTCGACCCAGGCGTCGCCATTGTCGCCCTTGACGATCTTGTAGGGGACAAGCTTCTTGTCCTTTTCCGTCACCGGATCGTCATAGCGGCGGCCGATCAGGCGCTTGACCGCGAAGATGGTATTTTCAGGATTGGTGACTGCCTGGCGCTTGGCCGGCTGGCCGACGAGGCGCTCGCCATCGCTGTTTATGGCGACGATGGAAGGGGTCGTGCGCGCGCCTTCCGCATTCTCGATCACCTTCGATTCCTTGCCATCCATGATGGCGACACAAGAGTTGGTAGTCCCCAGATCGATACCGATTACTTTTGCCATTTTTCTAATCTCTCCGCTAAGCAGGCTCTCAGGACCCGTACAGGCGTTCCGGCGAAAGCCCCTGTTCACAAGAAATTCCGCTTCGGCCACCGGCATTCCGGCGTCGAACGGCTTGGCGCGTATATAAGAACAGGCTGCGCGGCGCGCAAGCATTCTGCGCAAGGCATCCAACATCCTTTTCTCCGGCCATGGCTCCCCTGAACCTTTCCGCGTCCGTTCGCGACTGACACCAAGGTGCGCCGCATGGTGCGGCCCTGGAAAGGAAAGCCCCATGACTGGAAATCCAGAGCCTCCGCGGTCTCCGGGAACTCAGCGCGACCACCATTTGTGGGATGGAGCCGATATGCCAGGCCTTCCGCTGATTCCGTTGACCCTGCGTAAGTGCCGGCATATCGTGACTACGAGGAAAGCAGACAATTCGATCAGGGAAAAACGTGCCGGAGCGCCGCGTCTTGCCCTGATTTGCGCGGAAATGCCGGATGTTTCTCCCGTAGCCCACGGGGGGAACTCCATGTCTGGCGACCACGGCGCGTTCATGCGCACTCGTGCTGGCCGTTCGCGTTGTGCGATGCAACAAACCAGTGGCTTTCTGGCGCTGGCGCTCGCCACCACCCTGTGGCTTGGCGGTGCCGCCCAGGCGCAGCAAACGCAGATCATCTATCCAGGCTCGATGACGGTGACCGGATTTTCCGGCACCGTCATTCCCAATTTCGAAGAAGGCCTGCCGCCCGGCGTCGACCCTCTCGACGAAACTTTCATCGACACGACGCGCGCAACCTTGCGCGTCTTAGACGTTTCAAGGCTGGGCGGGCCGGCCTCCGGCCAGCTCGTCTTCACGCCGCCGCCCTTCGAAGTGACGGCCGGGCAGATCGGCCTGGTGTTCGCCATCACCTATGACGACGGTGTCCGCGACGGCGCTCCCTCAGGCATTCCGAACCTCTATGCCGGCGCCACCTCGTTGCACGGCATCCGCATCGTCACTTCAGACGAAGATGCGGACGGTCGTCCCGAGCGGCAGCGTCGCGGTGCTGCCGGCGCCACCTTCATGGACGGCCAATTCGGCACCGAGAACGGTGGCGGACCGGGCACGATCTGGAAGATCGACGGCATCACCGGCCAGGTGAGCAAATTCGCCGACATCGACACCAACAGGGGTCCCGGCATCGGCGACGTCACCTTCGACAATATCCACCGCCAGCTCTTCGCCAGCGACCTCGACACCGGTCTCATCCACCGCATCGACGCCAACGGCGCCCTGATCGACAGGTTCGACCACGGCGTTGCCGGGCGCCCGGCGCACGGGCTGGCCCCGCTTGCCGACGATGGGACGGGGATGGACATCGAAGACGCTGCGTTCGACAGCGAAGACCCGGACAGCTGGGGCTACACGCAGGACGAGCGCCGCGTCTGGTCCGTCGCCTATCATGGCGGCCGGCTCTATTATTCGGTCGGTGAAAAGGCCGAGATCTGGTCGGTGGGCGTTGCCCGCGACGGCAGCTTTGCCGGCGACCCGCGCTGGGAGCTGACGGTCAAGGCCGGCAAGGACCACGCCGTCACCGACATCGCTTTCGATATCAGCGGCTTCATGTACCTGGCCCAGCGCGGCCCGGTGGAAAGCCGCCACGACTACAGCCGGTTCGCCAATTCCGTCAAGGGAGAGGTCATCCGCTATTGGCGCGAAAACCCGGACGATCCGGCGACGGAATCAATCTGGGTGGAAATGCCGCAGGACTATGCGGTCGGCTTCCCCCAGGGCAACCGGCGGTCGGCCGGCGGCCTCGACCTGCAATATGGCTATGACGCCGACGGCAACCTCGACGCGAACGTCTGCACCGACACGCTGGTCAAGACCGGCGACAAATTGCGTGATAACCCTGGGCTTGCCGAACAGCTTGGCGGGCCGCTGGCCGTGCACGGCGTGCAGATCACGCCGATGGCGCTGGTCAAGCCGGCCAACGTGCCACCTTTCGGCTCGTGGTTCGTCGACTTCGACGGTTATTTCGAGGACCCCGAGGTTGAAGGTCATGTCGGCGACGTCGAGGTCTGGCACCCCTGCGAAGGCCGTGCCGGCTACTACGAGCAGATACCGGGCGGCGGTTACCTGCCACCTTTCTATCCGCCTGATTTTCCGCGGCCCGGCGGCGTGCCTCCTTGCCTCGACCTTGAGGATGTCAGGTATTTCTGCGCGCCCTCCGGTCTCAAGGCCGAACTCTATCTCCGCGACCCTGCCGGCTTTGGCGGCGATTCGATCAAGGCAATGTCCAGGACTTCAGGCGTCGGCGTGACTTCACCCCAATCGCATGCTCCCGGCGCGCCTTACACGATCGGCATCACCGGCCATTATCCTGGCGACACGGTCGATGTCGGGCTCTGCTTCTACAGGCGGTCCGACCGCGACAAGGGCGGCTACTTCCCTTGCTGCAAGATGACCGTGCCGCTCAGAACCCCAGCCGTCAGCTGCGAACGTTGAGGAGGGGAAGATGAGCAATTCAGCATTTTCCCCGCGTGCGACGATCATGAAACCGCTGTCACTCGCCGGGCGCGGCGCGCGCTGGCTGATGGCGGCCGGGATCGCGGTCGCCATGCTGGCCCCGGCGCAAGGCTTCGCCCAGGACCTTGTTCCGGCCCAGACCAGCCAGGCCGACCTCGACAAGCCCGCCGATCCCGGTCCGCTCGTAACCGCCAGTCCGGATTTCGGGCTCGACCTGGACAATCCGCGCATCGTCAATCCGCGGCCCGGCCGGGTTGTGCCTTTCCTTACCAAGAAAGGCAGGCAACGAGGCTGCGACTTTGTCGTATATTCGCTGAGCTTTGGCCTGCGCGGCAATCCGCAAGCTTTTGCCAGCCCGAGCCTCGCGGCCGCGCTGGAAAAGGTCAAGATCGACTTCAAGGACCAGCTTCCGAATGGCCTGCGGATCGTCGGCGTGCATGTGTCCGACGACGGCTCGGATGCGTCAGGCGGACCGCTGCCCGGGGCCTCGGTCAGCACGTCGGCAAATCCCAACGACACGGCTGATGTTTCCGATTTCCGGATCTCAGCCTCCGATCTCGACGGCGTCGGCGCTCCGAACGAGCGCGTCATCACCTTGCAGATCACCGCCAGGATCGACCATGCGGCGTTTGCCTCGCCGGCGATCGTCGACAATCAGGGCATGATCAAGCTGACGGTCGGACCCGGCACCGGGACCATCATCCCGTCGCAGGATCCGGCCAAGCCGGACGACGGCAATTTCCTCACCGGCGAAAAAACCTCGATCAAGATCGACTTGACCAAATGCAGCCCGCCGCCTCCACCTCCCGGCGACCGGGAATGCTTCAAGGTGGAACGCGGCACGGTCGATTGCGTACCCGGCGGCGGCGCCTTCATCTACCACATGCCGGTCGGCGCCGAGATGGGCGGCAAATGGGTGCAGCTTTCGACGACGACACCAGGCATCACTATCATCCCCGACACGCAATTGGCGCCGGCGGGCGGCGGTGTGCTCGACTGGAAGATCGTCGGTGCCTCACCTGGCGACGTCATCCACCTCATCGTCACCGGAATCGAAACCTATGCCGGCCCGGAAGAGGGCTGGGGCCTGTGCTGCACGCAGACAATCGAAATCGTCATTCCGCGCGACCAGAGGTGTCCGCCCAAGGACAGGGAGCCGGATCTGAAAGTCGAAAAACGCGCCGACGTTCCGCATTGCACGATGGGTGGCGACTGCGACTTCACCATCAGGGTCACCAATGTCGGCGCCGGGCCGTATCACGGCAAGATCGTTATCGACGAAGTAACGCTGCCGGCCGGCTCCACTCTCGATTCAGGACCGAATGCGCCCTGGGCCTGTGCGCCGGCGGCCACCCCGATGATATGCACCCATCCAGTGACCACGCTCAACCCGGGTGCCTCCGTCGACCTCAAGCTCGGCTTCAAGCCGGCCGGAGGTTGGAAGGGCCGCATCTTGCGCAACTGCGCCGCCTATAATTATGGGGCCAGCGGCAAGCCGCTGTTCGGCAGCCAGCAAAACGACCGCGGCTGCGCCTCGATTCCGATCTGCCGGCGTGGCGACCGTGACCGCGACTGCCGGCCGCCGGTGGAAAAGAAGCTCGATCTGATCCTGAAGAAGCGTGCCCGCACCCCGGTCTGCACGGCCGATCGTGTCTGCACCTTCGTGATCGACATCATCAACAACGGCAGCGTCCTCTATGACGGGCCGCTGACGGTCACCGACACCTATCCGGGCGGCGCGCCGGCATCGTCGAGCTTCGGGCCGACCCCGCCTTGGACATGCGGACCGAACGGTCCCGGCCAGTTCCGCTGCGACAATGCCGGCATCGTGCTCTCGCCGGGCGCCTCGACGCCGATTTTCGTCAAGGCGGTGATGCCGCCCGGCTACCGTCCGGACACCGTCGAGAACTGCGCCGAGGTGAAAGCCATCCCCGGTGAGAACGACCTCACCAACAACCGGGGCTGCGCCAAGCAACGCATCGGTGATGGCGGCAAGCCGGCCATTCGCATCACCAAGCTGTGCAGCGGCTCGCTGGCCGGTGCTGTCGCCGTCACCTGCCGCATCACCGTCATCAGCACCGGCACCACTGCCCCAACTGGTCCGGTGCGGGTCAACGATGCCGCCGCGCTGGTGGCCGGAGGCGCGCCCGTCCCGATCCAGACCATCACCCCTGACGGCGCGGAATGGACGTGCGGACCGGTTCCGGCCAATGCGTTGTCGTGCCAGATTCCCGGCGCCGTCATGACGCCCGGAACCAGCCGCCACTTCGATGTGACGGTTGCAGCAAATGGCGTGTTCGAGAACTGCGCACGCGGCTTCTACGGCCCGGCGCCAGGAGACGACATTGTCTATCCGATCGGCAGGGCCTGCGCCAAGGGTGGCGGTGCCTCGACCATCCGTGTCGAGAAGGCTGGTGATGCCGAGTGCCGGATCGGCCGGCGATGCTCATTCGAGATCACCATCGCGAACGATGGCCAAAACGCCTTCTCCGGTCCGGTTCGCATCGGTGATGCGATCGGCGTCGAAGGCCTTGGCCGGCTGGAAGGCGTTGCGATCACCTTGATCGACCCGCCCTTCGGCTGCGCGCCGGAACCGGCGACCTTGCCGGCATCCTGCATCGCCAATCTGACGCTCGGCGCCGGGGAAAGCCACGTTCACCGTGTGACCGTGATCATTCCCGACGACGGCCGCCTGGCCAATCTGCAGGGCACCGTCAGCGGCCAGAACTGCGTCGGCGTGCTGTCGCCCCACACGCCGGTGCGAGGTGCGGGCGAAGTGCTCTCCCGCGACCTGACCAACGTGCAGGGCGATCGCGGCAAGGCCTATGCCTGCCATCCCTTCACCATCAAGAATGAGGTGCAGAAGGAGTGCTCGGCAGATCTCGTCATGAACGACGCCGGCCGGTGCGTCTGCCCGGAAGGCACCACTTTCCGCAACGGCCAGTGCTCGTCGGGTGGCGGCACGGTTATCATACCGAAGCCGAAGGAGCGCTGCGTGCTGCTCAAGGGCCAGATCCGGACCTCCGACGGGCGTTGCGTCTGCCCGAGCGGAACCGAGCTGGAGAACCGCAGGTGCGTGTCGACCGACGAGCCGCCAGCACGCCTGTGCAAGCTGCTGCCCGGTCAGATCCGCACCAAGAGCGGCGATTGCGTCTGCCCGAGACGGACGGAACTGAGGGGTAGGGCCTGCGTGCCGATCGTCAAGAAGCCGACCGTTGAACAGTGCACCACCCGCGGCCAGATTCACAACAAGCGCGGCGCCTGTGTCTGCCCGCGCGGGACCGAGGTGATCAGAGGCGCATGCCGCCGGGCGCAGGTGGAGTGTGCGCCTGGCTCACGGCTGATCAATGGCCGGTGCCAGCCGATCATCAAGCGGCTCTGTCCGGTCGGGACAGTCGGACAGTATCCGGACTGCAACCCTATCCGCAGGGCGCCGACGCTGCAGATCAATCCGAACCTGTTGCTGAACCCGAACATCTTGCAGCAGCCGAGGCGCAGGCCGCGGGCTCTCCAGTAGGGATCCGGCGCGTAACAAGCCGTAATCTTCGACCGCAACACCAAAACCCCGCCGGAGCAATCCGGCGGGGTTTTGGTGTTGGTCGGACGTGTTTCAGCCGCCGTGTGAACCTAATCGCTGCAGTCGGCGACAAACTCCCTGAAGGAACATTTCAGGGAGAGAGAAGATGTCTTCAACCAAACATGTTTTGCGCAATACGGCGGCGACCGTTACCCTGATCGCAGCCGCGCTCGCCACCACGCCGGCCTTCGCCAAGCAGGCGAACATCAAGTCAATGTCATTCAACACCGAGAGCGCCAACACGACGATCCATGTCGGCTCGAGCGACAAGCAAAAATGGGACACGCTTAAGAGCGGCAACGTCCAGTTCTGGGGCCACATGAAGCTCAACACACGGTGGCCAGGTTATGTGCAGGATGTCGGCGTGGCGCTCGGCGTTTGTGGACCGGGCCAGTGCGGCGCGTTTCCGCCGATCTGGAGCACGTCACCTGTCAGCCGCGACTACGATCATCAGGAAAATTTCTACTTCGATCCCTCCATAATACCGCTGTCGTCGGACACCGGTATCGCCGTCGTGCCTTACGGCGACCAGATCATTGCCAGGTGCAACCAGCACCTCCAGCCCGATGGGCCGACAAAGTCTTACTCGTTCACGCACAGCTTCCATGCGAGCTTCTCGGCACTGACCGACACGGCGCTCGACATGGACAATGCGGTCAGCGAGGCCCAGGGCGGCAGCTGGCCCCATCCGCTGTACGACTCGCACTATGCCGAGCATGGATCGTTCGACGTCCAGGTTGTCTGCGACCCCGTCATCAAACCGCCGGTTCAGGACGTCGCCAATGATTTCGGCGAATTCGACGTGGACAATGTCAAGCTGTTCCTGACCACCTACCAGTCGAACCAGACCGGCTCGACGCCCGGTACGGTCTGCCCGTCGTTGAAGGTCACGAGCCGGGCGCAGGCCAACCAGGCCGGGCCTGTGTCGATGCGCATCTGGCGCCAGAAGAACGACGGGCCGATCACCTCCGAGGTGCAGCAGGCGTGGGCGTCATACGACGCTACCAAGAATGGCTATTTCGCCACCTATGAGAAATGGGAGGATGTCGGCGCCACCGCCTACTTCCAATACAAGACCGAGATCATCGGCAACGGTCCGTTCGAACCATTTGACGGCTGGAAGGACATCACCGTCCATTGCACCGGCGCGGGCGGGGGCGGCTTCACCGACGCACCTCAGGACAACCCCGAAAACCCGCCGGCGCATTCGGACTGGCAGGGAGAAGTCACTGTCTCGGACAGCGCTGGCTTCAAAAAATTCTGCCCGCGCAAGGGCCAGGTGGCGTTCGAGGTCGAACGCGATGCGCCGGGTGCGTTTCACTACCGCATCAGCTGCTCGAACGGCGCATTCTTCACCGGCACGACGGCCGCCTTCAACGATGGCGGTGTGTTCAAGGCGAGTGCCGCACACGAGCTCAGCATCGTCAGAACCCGCTCGATCCAGTGCACCCTGCAGGAGATCAAGCAGAACGGTTCGATCGCCACCGTCGACAACAGCAACGAGGATTTTACCTGCATCAAGCGCAATTTTGATCCGCATGCCGATGGTCTGGCGGTCGATACGCGACCCAATCCCGGCAAACCGCAACTTCCGCCGATCGTCATCGATGCCGGCCGCACATGCCTGCCGAGCCAGAGGCTGATCCGTGGCAAATGCGTCGACAGGCCGCTCGTGGCTGCCTGCCGCAGCACCGAAAAGCGTATCAACGGCAAGTGCGTTGGGGTCAGCATCCACTGCCTGCCCGGTTACCATGAGGTCGGCCTGAAATGCGTGCCCAATGCAGTGATCGCCGACAGGTGCAAGCGCAACGAACAGCGCATCGACGGGAGATGCGTGCGCAAGCCCCCCATCATTATCGACTGCAAGCGCGGCTATCATCTGGTGGGCAAGGCATGCGTTAAGAACCCGCTGATCATCACCGCCTGCCGGGCAACCGAAAAACTGGTGCGTGGACACTGCGGGCCCAAGCAACCTGTGAAAAAACCCAATCTGCAAAAAGTGAAGTAAAGGCAGCGGCAAGGTCTTACTGCCACGACCGGCCAGGCCGCGGCATCCGGTGAACTGAAATCGCGACGCTTGAACAGGGAGAGAGGTGGCCGACGCTGCCTCTCTCCTTTGTGCAACAACCCATCTTTGTGCAACAACCCATCGGCGCCGGATTCCTGTCGACAAGCGGCGCTGAGACAATTAGAGCGACGTGCGTCCACTTGGACGCACAAAGTACGCTTTAAGGCTTTGAATCTTCGCTTCGTGTTTCCGAAAATCGATTCCGATTTTCGGGCCGATGCGGTAGGCGAAGGCGGGCCAAGAACGGGAAGCGAACATGGCTCACAAGACCCTGATCGCGCCATCTGTGCTGGCGTCGGATTTTTCGAAGCTCGGCGACGAGGTCGAGGCGGTAGCGGCGGCCGGCGCCGACTGGATCCATCTCGACGTCATGGACGGGCATTTCGTGCCCAACATCACCTTCGGTCCGCCGGTGATCAAGGCGATCCGCAACCGCACCAAGGCCTTCTTCGACTCCCATCTGATGATCGCACCGGCCGATCCCTATCTGGAGGCCTTCGCCGAAGCCGGCTGCGACGGCATGACGGTGCATGCCGAGGCCGGGCCGCATCTCGACCGTTCGCTGCAGACGATCAGGGACCTCGGCAAGAAGGCCGGCGTGTCGCTCAACCCGGCGACGCCGGAAACGGCGATCGAATATGTGCTCGACCGGCTCGATCTGATCCTTATCATGACCGTCAATCCGGGTTTTGGCGGCCAGGCCTTCATTCCGGGGCTCGTCGACAAGGTGAAGCGGGTGAAAGCGCTGATCGGCAATCGGCCGATCCGGATCGAGATCGACGGCGGCATCTCGCCGCAAACAGCACCTTTGGTCACCGCCGCCGGCGCCAGCGTGCTGGTCGCCGGTGCAGCCATCTTCAAGGGCGGCAGCGTCGAAGCCTATCGGGCGAACATCGAGGCGATCAGGACAGCGGCCGACCGGGCTGCCGGCTGACGCTGCCGGCGTCGTTATCAGAACGCGCCGTCTCTTCAGCCGGTCAGGAATTCGTTGGCCGACGCTGGTGCGCTTGTGCTCGTGACATGCGGTCCCCCAGCCAAAAATGTCTTTGTCCATTTTTGGCAATTTTGTTGGTATATCAGAAACTACATCCATATTCTTTGTCTCACCCTCTTGCCTCTCTGGACCTTCCCGCAGGCTCCTCTTCGACGGTCGGATCGATGAACCGCAGCCCTTTCTTCGCTGACCTGCTGAACACCATCGCCGATCGCGGCCGGATGATGCTGAACCTCGTTCGCGGTGACGAGCCGGTTTCAGCCGACAGCCTGGCGCGTCTGTGCGCCCGTCTGCTTTCCAGTCAGGGCGAGGCATCGGGCGTCGCCTATGCAAGGGAAATCCTGGAGCGCTGGCGCACCCTCGGCGCCGACGGAAGGCTGGCTTTCCTGCATGTGCTGCGCGATCGTTTCGGCACTGATCATGCCAAGCTTGCCGCCGCGGTGGATGCCTATCGCGCCGAGCCTGACGATCGCTCGGCACTTGCCCTGCACGCCGCCGCCGAGCCGGCCAGGCAGGAGCTCCTGCGCCGCCTGAACCTGGCGCCCGGCGGCATCGAGACGCTGGTGCGCATGCGCGAGGATCTGCTTACCCGGCTGCCCACATCGCCCGATCTCGCCATCGTCGATGCCGATTTCACGCACCTCCTGTCGTCATGGTTCAACCGCGGCTTCCTGGTGCTGCGGCGGATCGACTGGTCGACGCCGGCCAACATCCTGGAAAAGATCATCCGCTACGAGGCGGTGCACGCCATCCACACCTGGGACGATCTGCGCCGCCGGATCGAACCCGACGACCGGCTCTGCTATGCGTTCTTTCATCCGCAACTCGGCGACGAGCCGCTGATCTTCGTCGAGGTCGCGCTCACCCGGGCGATGCCGACGACGATCGCCGAGCTGCTTGCCGACGAGCGGCCGCTGGTGCAGCCACGGCAGGCCACGACGGCGGTATTCTATTCCATCTCCAACTGCCAGGAGGGCTTGCGCGGCATCTCGTTCGGCAATTTCCTGATCAAGCAGGTGGTCGAGGACCTGCGCCGCGACCTTTCCGGCTTGACCGATTTCGTCACGCTGTCCCCGGTGCCGGGCTTTGCCCGCTGGCTGGCCGAGCAGGCTGAAACCATCCCCTCCGCCGCCGAAGTGTTAGACCTCGTCGCCGACGAGGGCTGGCATGCGAACGCTGCCGCGCGCGACCGCGCGGGCCAGGCCCTGCTTCCTCTTGCGGCACAGTATTTCCTCGAAGCCCGCACCGCTTCCGGCAAGGTGATCGATCCGGTCGCCCGGTTCCATCTCGGCAATGGCGCGCGGCTGGAGCGCATCGACCTTTTCGGCGACCTGTCGCCCCGCGCCCTGCGTCAGGCGCATGGCCTGATGGTCAATTATCGCTACAAGCTCGACGACATCGAGAAGAACCACGAGCTGTTCGCCGCCAGGAACGATGTGGCGGCCGCGCCCGCCGTGCGCCGCCTGCTCCCGAACCGGCGAGACCGGGCCGCGCCGCGGCTTCCGGCGCAAGCTCAGGGGATTGAGGACAAGAGGGACATATGAGCAACCCACCCGCTTCAGGCTGCGGGCCGAATTGGCTGATACCTTAGGCGCCCTTTGCGACACCGGCCTCGAAAACCCTGTCGCCTTCTATCCAGACGCCCTTGACGTCCAATTCGTCCGACAGCGCAACGATATCGGCGGCGGTGCCGTTGGCGAACCGCCCGAGCCGGTGTGATTGGCCGATCGCCTGCGCCGGATAAAGCGAAGCCATGCGCAGCGCCTCCGACAGGTACAGTCCAACGACACGGTGGACGAAGCGCACGGCGGAGATCATGTCGAGGTCGGCGCCCGCCAGCGTCCCGTCGGCAAGCCGCAGGCTGCCCTCCTTGCGGTAGACGGTGCGGCCGTTCAGCGTGAACGACGTCATGTCGGTGCCGATCGTCGCCATGGCGTCGGTGACCAGGAAAATTTTTGCCGGGCCCTGCTTGGCGCGCAAAGCGATGGCCATGGTGGCTGGATCGACATGGATGCCGTCGGCGATGATGCCGGCAAACAATGTGCCTGTATCGATGGCAGCACCCGCCAACCCCGGCTCGCGGTTGCCGATCTGGCTCATGGCGTTGAACAGATGGGTGACCATTGTTGCGCCGGCATCGGCGAACGCGCGCGCCTTGGCATAGCCGGTGTCGGAATGGCCGAGGCTGACGACGATGCCGGCCTCGACGAGCCCCGAAACGCGCACGGTGTCGACGGATTCCGGCGCGATCGTGGTCAGCAGCACCGGCAGGGTTTTTCGCGTCGCAATCAGCATCGCCTGGTCGGAATCCAGCATCGGTCGGATCAGCGCTGGGTCATGCGCGCCCTTGCGGGCGATCGACAGATGCGGGCCTTCGAGATGCAGGCCCAAAAAGCCAGGCACCTTTTGCCTTGCGGCCTCCGCTCCGGCGGCAACCGCCGCTGCGGTGATGGCAGGCGTGTCGGTGATCAGCGTCGGCAACAGCGCGGTTGTACCGAACGGCGCGTGCGCCCGACAGATAGTTTCGATAGAGGCGACGTCGGGATGGTCGTTGAGCATAACGCCGCCGCCGCCATTGACCTGCAGGTCGATGAAGCCCGGCGCAAGCATGCCGCCGCCGGTTTCGATACGCTCGACGCCGGACGGAACGGCTCCGGTGGCAACGATGGCCTCGACGAGACCGTCTCGCACGACAAGGGCGGCGTCGTCGTGCCAGTCGTCGCCGTCAAAAATCCGGGCGCCAGTCAGGGCAAAACGGTCGCTCATATGGTTTCCGTCACCTTGTGAAGATTGGGCGGCGTGTCCGGATCGAGACCGCGATGACGGGCAAAGGCCTCGACGAAGCCATAGAAGGACACGATCAGCGCCAGCGGGTCGGTCAGCGGATGGCCAGTGGCGACATGCGGCAGGTGCTGAGCGCTTGTCGCCTTGTCGGAGGTCACAAAAACCGCCGCACCCTTGCCCGCCAGGCCGTCGGCAGCCTCGGCAACCGATGGCTCGGAAGCATCGCGGGCGGCGAGCGCCAGCACCGGAAAATCGGGCCCGACCAGTGCCAGCGGGCCATGCATCACTTCGGCAGCACTATAGGCCTCGGCATGCATGGCGCAGGTTTCCTTGAACTTCAGCGCCGCTTCATTGGCGATCGCAGCGGACGGACCGCGACCGAGGATGAACAGCGATTTCGGCGTCTCCAACGCACCGGCCAACGCCATCCAGTCGCAGGCGATCGCCTTGCGAAAATGCTCCGGCAAGCGGGCAAGTGCTGCCAGAAGCTTATCGTCGCCGGTGCTATGCGCCATCAAGGCGAGGCCGGCGACGGCCGAATTGACGAAGGTCTTCGTCGCCGCAACGCTGCGTTCCGGGCCGGCCAGGATGTCGATCGCATAATCGGAGGCGCGCGCCAGCGGCGAATCGGCGGTGTTGGTGATGGCGACGGTCAGGGCACCGCCGGCTCTGGCGGCTTGCGCCATGGCGACGATGTCCGGGCTCTTGCCCGATTGCGAGATCGCCAGGCAGGCCGAGCCGGCCAGCTTGAGCTTGGCGCCGTAGATCGAAGCGATCGACGGACCGATCGATGCGACGGCGAGGCCAGCGGTCAGCTCGACGGCATATTTCATGAAGGTGGCGGCATGGTCGGAGGAGCCGCGCGCCACGGTGACGATGAAATGCGGATCGCGCTCGCGAATGCCGCGCCCGGCCTCGGTCAGCACCGCCGCCGAACCGTCGAGCAGGCGGGCAGTGGCTTCCGGGATCTCCTCGATCTCGCGCCGCATATGGGTAATCCCCATTTGGGTGTTTACTGCGCTCATGGCCGGCCCTCTTCGCCCGGCCCGCTCAGCCGGAGCTCGGCGACGAAATCATAGGCGTCGCCCCTGTAGATGGAGCGGGTGAATTCGATCACCTTGCCGCTCGCCAGATAGGAAATACGCTCGATGTGCAGGCCGGCAATACCTGGAGGCACTTCGAGCAGCCGCGCGTCGTCGTCGCCGAGATTGGCGGCGGAAATGCGTTGCACCGCCCGCACCGGCCGCAGCCCCGTCGTTTCAAGCGCCGCGTAGAGCGAGGAACCGATCGCCGCCGGGTCGGGCAGCACGCTGGCAGACAGTGCCGCGCGCTCGATCGCCAGCGGCGTATCGTTGGCAATGCGCAGGCGCGCCACCCGCGCCACCAGTTCGTTCGATGACAGGCCGAGCACCATCATCTCGTCCGGCGAGGGCGCATAGAGGCCGCGGTCGAGCCAGGCCGAACGCACCGCCATGCCGCGCCGCGCCATATCCTCGGTGAAGGATGTCAGCCGCGACAGCGACTGCTCGACGCGCTCCATGCGCGGCGCGACGAAGGTGCCGGAGCCGTGGCGCTGGACGAGGATGCCGCCCTTGACCAGATCCTGCACCGCCTTGCGCACGGTGACGCGCGAAATGTCGGCTTTGCTGGCGATGTCGCGCTCGGAAGGCAGCGCGTCGCCCGGCCCGATCAAGCCGCGATTGACCGCGTCCTCGATGCTCTTCCTGAGCTGCAGATAGAGTGGCGCGCCGCTTTGCGACGACTGTTTCAGCGTGGCGAAAATCTGGTCGGCGGCCTCGCTCATCGTGCTGCCTCCGCCGCTTTGGCGAAGACACGGAGCGCCATCTGCACCGCGCCGCCCAGCGCATCGTCGAGCGGCGGCTTCAGCAGCGCCCGGTAGCGCGACGACAGGCGCGGCGCGTAAAACGGCGCCAGCCCGCCGAGCAGGCACAGCGGATCGTCGCCGCCGAGATCGAGGACGCCAAGTGCTGCCTCGACATCGGCGACCGCCTTGTCGAGGATCCAGTTGGCGACCATGTCGCCTTTTTCGGCATGGTCGAAGACCTTCGGCGCGAAGCCGCCGAAATCGCCGGGTTTGGCATTGGTGGTGAACTCGACCAAATCCTCGGGATTGTCGCGGAAGATGGCGAGCATAGCCTGCGTCAGCGGCGATCCCTGGCGGATGCCGTCATAGGCGAGCAGCGTCTGTTCGAGCAGGTCGCGGCCGATGCGGGCGCCGCTGCCCTGGTCGCCGACCTGGAAACCCCAGCCGCCGATGGCGCGCGACTTGCCTTGTCTGCGCGCCATATAGGCGGTGCCGGTGCCGAGGATGGCCATGGCGCCGTCGCCGGAGCCGATCGCGCCTTCCAGGGCGATCTCGGCGTCGGTCTCGACACGGCTGACGCTGAACGGCAGGATTGCTTCGAGCTGCTGCCTGTAGGTGCCGACATTGGCGCCGGCGAGGCCGAGGATGGCCGGGGTCTGCGGGATCAGTTCGGGGTCTTGTCCGGCGGCGACAAAGGCCTGCCGCGCAGCGTCGACGATGTTGGCCCTGGCGCCGGTTAGATCGGTGCGGATGTTGGCGGCGCCGCTCTTGGCGCAGCCAATGACGGTGCCCTCCACTGTTGCAAGGGCCGCCCTGCAGCTGGTGCCGCCGCCATCGATGCCAAGCACGAATTTCACGCGATTTCTCCTCCGGGCGAATAATACCAATAAAATACCAATAGCCAAGGATTAATTTCTGTTTCAAAAAGATTAAGGCGTATTTGATTGAAAAACCACAGCATTTTGCCTGAACAGCGATTTCTTGGCAGGGAAGTCGCTAATGCGTGTGGACAAGTGGTATTTTTTTGGTATTGTTTTCTGGATTGGAGGGAAAGCGGATGGCCGAAACGCGCACCGAAGCGCTTCACCAGAATGCCGAGGGGCTGGACATCCAGGCTCCGGACGCCATCCTTTCCTCTTTGGCCAACGCGCAGATCGAGGCCGCCAAGGCGGTGCGCGGAGCCATTCCCGCCATCGCCAAAGCAGCCGAAATCATCGCCAGCCGGCTGAACAGCGGCGGCAAGCTCGCTTACGCGGCAGCCGGCAGCTCGGGCCTGATGGCGCTGGCCGATGCGCTGGAACTGCCGGGCACCTTCGGCATTCAGCGCGACCGTATCGCCATCCTGATCGCCGGCGGCGACGACGCCTTCAAAACACTGGCCGGCGGGCCGGAGGATGACACCGAGGAAGCCTTGGCAGCGGTCGCCGCTGCCGGCATCGGCGAGGGCGACTGCCTGATCGCGGTCTCGGCCAGCGGCTCGACGCCCTATGCCGTCAGGGCGATCGAGGAAGCCAGGCGCCGGGGTGCGGCGACCATCGCCATCGCCAACAACAAGGATGCGCCGCTGCTTCGGCTGGCCGATATCGCCATCCTGCTCGAAACGCCGCCGGAGCTGATCGCCGGCTCGACGCGTTTGGGTGCCGGCACCGCCCAGAAGATCGCGCTCAACATGCTGTCGACGCTGGCCGCCATCCATCTCGGCCATGTCCATGACGGCTATATGGTCAATCTCATGGCCGACAACGTCAAGCTGCGCGACCGCGCGGCACGCATTGTCGCCGCCATCAGCGGACGCGACAGGGACGATGCGGCGCGCCTGCTCGAGAAGAGCGGCGGCGTCGTCAAGACCGCCATTCTGCTCGCCGCCGGCGCCGCCAACGCCGACGCTGCCGAGAAGATACTGGAAGGGACCGGCCACAAGCTGCGCCCGGCCCTTTCCGCGATCGAGGGGAGCATGAGGCAGAAAGCCTCTGTTCTCAAAACCGAACCTGAAAAAGGTCAACAGGGAGACTGAGCATGACAACGAAACTACTGACGGCACTTCTTCTCGGCACCAGCATTCTCGGCTCTGCCGGGATGGCCTATGCCCAGGACGTAACGCTCAACATCGAGAGCTGGCGCGGCGACGACCTTGCCATCTGGAAGGACAAGCTGATCCCGGCTTTTGAGGCCAAGAACCCCGGCATCAAGGTGGTGTTCGCGCCGTCGGCACCGACCGAATATGACGCCGCACTCGGCGCCAAGCTCGCCGCCGGCTCGGCGGGCGACCTGATCACCTGCCGCCCGTTCGACAAGTCGCTGGAACTTTTCAAGAAGGGCAACCTCGCCGATCTGTCGGCGCTGCCGGGCATGGAGAATTTTTCCGACGTCGCCAAGTCGGCCTGGCAGACCGACGACGGCAAGGCGACATTCTGCGTGCCGATGGCTTCGGTCATCCACGGCTTCATCTACAACAAGGACGCCTTCGACCAGCTCGGCATCAAGGTGCCGACCACCAATGAGGAGTTCTACGCCGCGCTCGACAAGATCAAGGCCGACGGCACCTACATCCCGATGGCGATGGGCACCAAGGATCTGTGGGAAGCCGCGACGATGGGCTACCAGAACATCGGCCCGAACTACTGGAAGGGCGAGGAAGGCCGCACCGCGCTGATCAAGGGCGAGCAAAAACTGACCGACCCGCAGTGGGTCGCGCCCTTTGCCGAACTCGCCAAATGGAAGCCGTATCTCGGCGACGGCTTTGAGGCACAGACCTATCCGGACAGCCAGAACCTGTTCACGCTTGGCCGCGCCGCCATCTACCCTGCCGGCTCGTGGGAGATCGCGCTGTTCAACACCCAAGCCCAGTTCAAGATGGGCGCCTTCCCGCCGCCGGTGCAGAAGGCCGGCGACACTTGCTACATCTCCGACCACACCGACATCGGCATGGGTCTGAATGCGGCGTCGAAGAATGCCGATGCAGCCAAGACCTTCCTGTCCTGGGTCGCCTCGCCGGATTTTGCCACTATCTACGCCAACGCGCTGCCGGGCTTCTTCAGCCTGAACAACACGCCGGTGAAGATGGAAGACCCGCTGGCCCAGGAATTCGTCTCCTGGCGCGACAAGTGCAAGTCGACGATCCGCTCGACTTACCAGATCCTGGGCCGCGGTACGCCGAACCTCGAAAACGAGACATGGGTTGAATCGGCTAACGTCATCAACGGCACCGATACGCCGGAAGCTGCCGCCAAGAAACTGCAGGACGGCCTCGACAGCTGGTACAAGCCGGCGAAGTAAGAGTACGGCGAAGCGCTATCTCCCCCCTCGAGGGGGAGATGTCGCCGAAGGCGACAGAGGGGGTCGGTTGAGGGAGGCCGCGGCTTCGTCGTTGCTGAAAGGCGCGATCGAAAACACGATGGCGCGCTGCCTTGGCCGACCCCACCCGCCTCGCTTCGCGAGGCACCCTCCCCTCGAGGGGGAGGGAGGCGCCGCGCCCTTGGCGGCAATTGCAAGACCTGATCGGCGGAGACCGAACTCATGGCCGCAGCACCGAAACGACCATTCCGCTGGCACATCGGCGTCTTTCTGGCGCCGGCGGTGCTGGTCTATACTGCGATCATGATCCTGCCGCTGGCCGGCACGCTACAGCTCTCGCTGTTCCGCAACATAGACCAGTCCCAGGTCTTCGTGGGACTGGCAAACTTCCGCACGCTGTTCGGCGATCCTAACTGGTCCGTGGGCTTCTGGAACGCTCTCCGGAACAATGTCTGGTTCTTCGTCATCCACATGCTGGTGCAGAACCCGATCGGCGTCCTGCTGGCCGCACTTCTGTCCAGCCCGAGGCTGGGATTCTCCGCCTTCTACCGTACGGCGATCTTCGTGCCGACGATCCTGTCCTTCGTCATCGTCGGCTTCGCCTGGAAGCTGATCCTGTCGCCGCTGTGGGGCGTGGCGCCGAACCTGATGGATCTTGTCGGCCTCAAAAGCCTGTTCACGCCATGGCTGGGCAAGGAGCAATATGCGCTGACCACTCTCAGCCTGATCTCGGTGTGGCAGTTCGTCGGCATCCCGATGATGCTGATCTATGCGGCACTGCTGTCTATCCCCGACGAGGTGATCGAGGCGGCCGAATGCGACGGCATCACCGGCATGTCGCAGTTCTGGAAGATCAAGCTGCCGCTGATCCTGCCGTCGATCGGCATCATCTCGATCCTCACCTTCGTCGGCAATTTCAACGCCTTCGACCTGATCTACACCGCGCAAGGCGCGCTGGCCGGCCCGAACTATTCGACCGATATTCTCGGCACCTTCCTCTACCGCGCCTTCTTCGGTTTCCAGCTGCAGGTCGGCGATCCCAATATGGGCGCGGCGATCGCCACGATGATGTTTCTCATCATCCTTGGCGGCGTCTGCGTCTACCTGTTCCTCGTGCAGACGCGCCTGCGTCGCTATCAGTTCTGAGGCCCGAGATGAGCACGGCAACCCACTCCCTGCCCCGCACCATCGGTGCCCATGCGGTGCTGTTGACCTACACGGTGATCGCGCTGTTTCCGGTGATCATCGTCATCGTCAATTCGTTCAAGTCGCGCGCGGGCATCTTCGGCGCGCCGCTGGCGCCGCCGACGCCGAAAACCTTCGACCTGATCGGCTACACCACGGTGATCGGGCAGGGCGATTTCATCCACTATTTCCAGAACAGCCTTGTCGTCACCGTCGCCTCGCTGTTCTTCGTGCTGCTGTTCGGCGCGATGGCGGCCTTCGCGCTGTCGGAATACCGCTTTCGCGGCAATTCGATGATGGGGCTTTACCTGGCGCTCGGCATCATGATCCCGATCCGCCTCGGCACCGTCGCCATCCTGCAGCTGATGGTGGCGAGCGGGCTGGTCAACACGCTGACGGCGCTGATCCTGGTTTATACGGCGCAAGGCCTGCCACTCGCCGTCTTCATCTTGTCGGAATTCATGAAGCAGGTGTCCGACGATCTGAAGAATGCCGGGCGCATCGACGGTCTGTCCGAATACACCATCTTCTTCCGGCTGGTGCTGCCGCTGGTAAGACCATCGATGGCGACTGTCGCCGTCTTCACCATGATCCCGATCTGGAACGATCTGTGGTTCCCGCTGATCCTGGCGCCGTCGGAGGAAACCAAGACGGTGACGCTTGGCGCGCAGCTGTTCCTCGGCCAGTTCGTCACCAATTGGAACGCGATCCTGGCGGCACTTTCGCTGGCGATCATGCCGGTGCTGATCCTCTACGTCATCTTCTCGCGGCAACTGATCCGCGGCATTACTTCCGGAGCCGTCAAATGAGTGATGGTCGAGAGATTATCGTACAGGCCCTTGTCGAGACAGCGAGCCGCTATGGATTTCGAGGCGTGCGCGCCACGAATTTCTACCGCGAATGGCCGGAGACCGTCTGCTTGCTAAACCTTCAGAAGTCTTCCTGGGGACCGCAGTTCTATCTCAACGCTGCCATCTGGTTGACGCGGTTCGGGGCGGAGCGCCGGCCGAAGGAATACAACTGTCATATTCGTTGGCGCGTCAATTCCCAGATGGAGGACGAGCAGTCGAAGGCGTTCACCCAGGCGCTCAATCTTGAGCATCCCTTGCCTGACGATCATAGGCTTTCGCTGATCAAGGAAGGAGTCGATGCCTATGGCTTCCGACTTTTGTCCCGCTGCGACAGTGAAGAAGCGGCTCTGCGGGTCGCAGATGAATGCGAGCCACAGGTAATGGTGGCTCTCGCAGCTCGCAGGCAAGAAAAGGCAGATTGAGATGGCCGAACCTCTTCGTGTAGTCGTCGCCGGGCTCGGCAACATGGGCCGCAGCCATGCGCTGGCCTATCACACCAATCCGGGCTTCCAGATCGCCGCACTTGTCAACCGCTCGGATGTGCCGCTGCCGGCCGGGCTTCCCGGCTATGGCATCAGGCGCTCCTTCGACGAGGCGCTGCGCGACGAGAGGCCTGATGTCGCCTGTATCGCCACCTATTCCGACAGCCATGCCGACTATGCGGTCAGGGCATTCGAGGCCGGCTGCCATGTCTTTGTCGAAAAGCCGCTGGCGACGACGGTGGCGGATGCGAAACGTGTCGTTGCCGCAGCCAAGGCCAACGGCAAAAAACTGGTGATCGGCTACATCCTGCGCCATCACCCATCCTGGATCAGGCTGATCGCCGAGGCGCGCAAGCTCGGCGGCCCTTACGTGTTCCGCATGAACCTCAACCAGCAATCCTCCGGCCATAGCTGGGAGACGCACAAGCAGTTGATGCAGACGACGTCGCCGATCGTCGATTGCGGCGTGCATTATCTCGACGTGATGCTGCAGATCACCGACGCCAGGCCGGTCGAGGTGCGCGGCATGGGGCTGAGATTGACCGACGAGATTGCGCCCACGATGTACAATTACGGGCACCTGCAGGTGCTGTTCGACGACGGCTCGGTCGGCTGGTACGAGGCCGGCTGGGGGCCGATGATCTCGGAAACCGCCTTCTTCGTGAAGGACGTGATCTCGCCTAAGGGCTGCGTGTCGATCGTCATGAAAGAGGGCGTCAGATCCGACGACATCGACACCCATACCAAGACCTCGATCATCCGCCTGCACAGTGCGGCGACCGGCGCAGACGGCAAGTTCGCCAAAGCGGACGAGATGCTGTCGATGGAAGGCGAACCCGGCCATCAGGGTCTCTGCGACCGCGAACAGGCTTTTCTGCTCAAGGCGATCCGCGAGGATCTCGACTTGACCCGCCACATGGACGACGCAGTGAAGTCGCTCGCCGTCTGCCTTGCCGCCGACGAGAGCGTTCGCAGCGGCGCCCCAATCAGACTCTAGACCAGTCAAACTCTAGAACAGGGACGAAGCCGTGGGCTCGCTGAACATCGAGAATGTGAAGAAGGCCTTTGGGCCGGTCGAGGTGCTGAAGGGCATCAACCTCGAAGTGACCGATGGCGAATTCGTCGTCTTCGTCGGCCCCTCCGGCTGCGGAAAATCGACGCTGCTCAGGGTCATCGCCGGGCTGGAGGATTCGACCTCGGGGCGTGTTGTCATCGACGGGGCAGACGTCTCCGCAACCCCGCCGGCCAAACGCGGCATCGCCATGGTGTTCCAGACCTATGCGCTCTACCCGCATCTGACGGTGAAGAACAATATGGGCCTCGGCCTCAAGCAGGCGGGCACGCCGGCGGCCGAGATCGACCGCCGCATCGGCATCGCCTCCTCGATGCTGTCGCTGGAACCCTATCTCGCAAGGCGCCCGGCCGAGCTGTCCGGCGGCCAGCGCCAGCGCGTCGCCATCGGCCGCGCCGTGGTGCGCGAGCCCAAGCTTTTCCTGTTCGACGAACCGCTGTCCAACCTCGATGCAGCGCTGCGCGTCAACACCAGGCTGGAGATTGCGCAACTGCATCGCCGGCTGAAGGCGACGATGATCTATGTCACCCACGACCAGGTCGAGGCGATGACGCTGGCCGACAAGATCGTCGTGCTCAACGCGGGAAAGATCGAACAGATCGGTGGCCCGATGGAACTCTACAATTCGCCGGCGAATGAATTCGTCGCCGGCTTCATCGGCTCACCGAAGATGAATTTCGTCGACGGCGCCAGGCTTGGCGAGACGGCCAAGACCATCGGCGTCCGCCCCGAGCACCTGACCGTCGATGCGAAATCCGGCGCTTGGAAGGGCACGGTCGTTCATGCCGAGCATCTCGGCGCCGACACCAATCTTTATCTCGACTGCGAGAAGGCCGGCCTGATCACCGTGCGCATCTTCGGCGTCTACAATGCCGAACCCGGTGCTACGCTCTACGCGACGCCGGATCCGGCAAAGACTTATCGGTTTGGGACTGATGGCAAGGTGCTGAAGTAGCGCCTCTCTTTTCCTTCTCCCCTTGTGGGAGAAGGTGGATCGGCGCGCAGCGCCGAGCCGGAAGAGGGGTGTTGGACGGAGTGCTGTCTGTGCCAAGCTGGAGCACCCCTCATCCGACCTCGCTTCGCGAGGCCACCTTCTCCCACAAGGGGAGAAGGCAGAGCGCCGCTACTCGTCCGCCTTGAACGTCTGCTTCTGCATGCCCAGCCCTTCGATGCCGAGCTCGACGACGTCGCCTGGCTTCAGGAACATCGGCGGCTTCATGCCGAGGCCGACGCCGGGCGGTGTGCCGGTCGAGATGATGTCGCCCGGATGCAGCGACATGAACTGGCTGAGATAGGAAACCAGGTAGGCGACGCCGTAGACCATGGTCTTGGTCGAGCCGTTCTGCATCGTCTTGCCGTTGACCTTCAGCCACATCGGGATGTTCTGCGGGTCCTTGACCTCGTCCTTGGTCACCAGCCACGGGCCGATCGGCCCGAAGGTGTCGCAGGACTTGCCCTTGGTCCACTGGCCCTGACGCTCGGCCTGGAAGGCGCGCTCGGAAACGTCATGGGCGACGCAATAGCCGGCGACATAATCCAGCGCCTCGGCCTCGGTGACGTATTTGGCTTTTCTGCCGATGACCACGCCGAGCTCGACTTCCCAGTCGGTCTTGACCGAGCCGCGCGGGATCAGCACATCGTCATCAGGCCCGACGATGGCCGAACTCGCCTTCATGAAGATGATCGGCTCCGGCGGCACGATGGCGCCGGTCTCGGCGGCATGATCGGAGTAGTTCAGGCCGATGCAGATGAATTTGCCGGTGCCGGCGACGCAGGCGCCGATGCGCGGCTTGCCGGAAACCGCCGGCAGCGAGTTCGGATCGAGCTTCGACAACGTCTTGAGCGATGCCGGGTCGAGCGCCTTGCCGGCAATGTCGGTGACATGGGCGGAGAGGTCTCGGATTGTCCCATCCGCATCGAGCAGGCCGGGGCGTTCGCTCCCCGCCTCGCCATAGCGCAGCAATTTCATGCGATTTTTCTCCCAGTTGCGACCAGAGGCCGTTTGCAAATTCGCTCCGCTGAGGCGAATGGCGTGGTTTCGAGAAACCGGAGCGGAGCGTACTTAAAGTACGAGAGCCTGGGCAAGCGCAGAAAACCGCGTCAGCGCCCGACGGAGCAGAGGTTTCAAATGGCCTCTTAGATCGACCAGCCACCGTCGATATTATAAGCCTGCCCCGACGTATAGGTGGCGCCGGCCAGATAGACGGCGAGATCGGCGATTTCCTCGGGCGTGCCGAGGCGGCCCATCGGCTGGCGGGCAATGAAGGCGGCGCGGGCCGCCTCGTAGTCGCCCTGCGCATGCATGCGGTCCTCCAGCGACGGGCTTTCGACCGTGCCCGGGCAGATGGCATTGCAGCGTATGCCCTTGCCGACATAGTCGGCGGCGACCGATTTGGTCAGGCCGATGACGGCAGCTTTGGTCAGCCCATAGACAAAGCGGTTTGGCACACCCTTGGTCGAACCGGCCAGCGACGCCATGTTGATGATCGAGCCATCGCCGCGCTCGAGCATGCCGGGCAGCACGGCGCGGATGGTGCGGATCATCGAGCGAACGTTGAGATCATAGGCAAAGTCGAGGTCGGCGTCCTTCATCTCGAGGATCGAGCCCGAATGGACGAAGCCGGCGCAGTTGAACAGCACATCGACGGCGCCGATCTCGGCAAAGGCGGTTTCAACCGCCTCGTCGTTCAGCACGTCGAGCTTGCGGGTCTTGATGCCGGGCGTCTTGCCGAGTTCGGCGAGCATCACCTCGTTGATGTCGGTGGCGTGGACGACAGCGCCCGCCTTGGCGAAAGCCAGCGCGCTCGCCCGGCCGATGCCTTGCGCCGCCGCTGTGACGACAACGATCTTGCCTGCCAGATCCGCCATGCTTTTCTCCTCTGTGGCCGCCCGGTTTTTACCGGCACGCGGCCAAGGCGCAATGCGCCAGATAGGCACTCCTATGCCGCCTGTATTGCTGTTCGCTTAGGGGCAAATGTTTTTTCTCGGTAAAGAACATCTTTTGGCCCGTCAAGCCCGAACGCTTCTCGTCCGACGCCGCGCGCAAGGCAACGCTCAGTCGCCGTAGGGCACCCAGACGTTCTTGACCTCGACGGCACGGCGCAGGAAGGCATCGCCGGCGGCCTCGGTCGACGTCCAGTCGAGGCTGCGGCCGTTGCCGGTCCAGACGCGCTTGAGATTGCCGATCGAGTCGGCTTCGGCCCTGGCGCAGGTCTCGGCATCGGCGAACACCCAGAGCCCGTCGACATCGTCATGCTTGGCCAAGACGGCGGCGAGCTCGGCGCTGCGGCCGGTGACGATGTTGATGGCGCCGGCCGGAACGTCGGAATATTCGACGACCTGGTAGAGATCGGTGGCAAGCAGCGGATATTTTTCCGACGGCACCGCGACGACGGTGTTGCCCATGGCGAGCGCCGGCGCCACCAGCGAGATCAGGCCGAGCAGGGGCGCATTGTCGGGCGCCACGATGCCGACGACGCCGACCGGCTCGTGCAGCGCCAGCGTGACGGCGCGGGCCGGCGGCTGGTGGACACGGCCCTCGAACTTGTCGGCCAGGCCGGCATAGAGGAACAGCCGCTCGATCGACTGGTCGACCTCTTCGCGCGCGGCCTTGACGGCGGCGCCGGTAAGCTGGGTGAGGCGCGCCGCAAATTCATCGGCACGACCGGACAGGTTCTCGGCCAGATAGTAGAGCACCTGGCTGCGGTTGTAGGCGGTCGCCTCCGGCCAGCCCTTGCAGGCGCGTGCAGCCGCGACGGCATCGCGGATATCCTTGCGGCTGCCGAGACCGACCTCGCCGGCAAGCTTGCCCTTCGCGTTGGCAATGGCAAGCGAATAATTGCCGTCCGGCCTGACCTGCTTGCCGCCGATGAACAGCTTTGCCGTGCGGTCGATGGCGTCGCTTTCGGCGTGCTCGACGGGTTGTGTCGAAGCCGCTGCCGGCTTGACGACCGGGCCGAGCGGCAGTTTGGCCGAGAGGTATTCGAACATGCCCTCGCGCCCGCCTTCGCGGCCAAAACCGCTTTCGCGGTAGCCGCCGAAGCCGCAGGCGGCGTCGAACATGTTGGTGCCGTTGACCCAGACGACGCCGGCCTTCAGTTGCGGCGCGACGTGCAGCGCGAGGTTGATGTTCTCGCTCCACACCGAAGCGGCCAGGCCGTAGCGCGTGTTGTTGGCGAGCTCGACCGCTTCCTCGGTGTTGCGGAAGGTCATGGTCGCCAGCACCGGGCCGAACACCTCCTCCTGCGCCAGGATGTTGGCCGGCGAAACGCCTGTCGCCAGCGTCGGCAGGTGATAATAGCCGGAGGGCGGCAGCGCCACGTCCGGCTGCCAGCAGACGGCGCCCTGCTTGGCGCCTTCGGCGACCAGCCCCTTGACGCGATCGAGCTGGGTCAAGTCGACCAGAGGGCCGATATCGGTGTTCTTGTCGAGCGGGCTGCCGACGCGCAACCGGCTCATCCGTGTCTTGACCTTGGCGATGAAGGCATCGGCGATGCCTTCCTGCACCAAAAGGCGCGAGCCGGCGCAGCAGACCTGGCCCTGGTTGAACCAGATACCGTCGACCAGTCCCTCGACGGCGCTGTCGAGATCGGCGTCCTCGAGGACGACGAAGGCCGACTTGCCGCCGAGCTCAAGCGATAGTTTCTTGCCAGACCCGGCAGTCGCCTTGCGGATGATCTTGCCGACCTCGGACGAGCCGGTGAAGGCGATCTTCTGGACGCCGGGATGGTTGACGATTGCCGCGCCCGCCTCCGGCCCGCCCTGGACGATGTTGACGACACCCTTCGGCACGCCGGCGCGCTCACAAATCTCGGCGAACAGGATGGCGGTGAGCGGCGTGAACTCGGCCGGTTTCAGCACCACAGTGCAGCCTGCGGCGAGCGCCGGCGCGATCTTCCAGGCCAGCATCAGCAGCGGGAAGTTCCACGGGATGATCTGCCCGACGACACCGACGCCCTTCTGATCCGGAAAATCCTTGTCCAGCGCCTGCGCCCAGCCGGCATGGTGGATGAAATGGCGGATGGCCAGCGGCACGTCGATGTCGCGGCTTTCGCGGATCGGCTTGCCGTTGTCGATCGATTCCAGCACCGCAAACAGGCGCTGGTGGCGCTGCATGGCGCGGCCGATGGCATAGAGCACTTTGGCACGGTTGTAGCCGGAGCTGGCGCTCCATCTCGGCAGTGCTTTTGTGGCGGCCGAAACCGCCGCATCGATATCGGCAGCGCCGGCATCCGAGACCTTGGCCAGCAGTTTGCCGGAGGCGGGATCGCTGGTGTCGAAGGTCTTGCCGCCTGCGGCTGCTTTCCAGTCGCCGCCGACGAACAGCGCTTTGGAAAAATCACGCGCGGCAAGCCAGGCATCGGCCTCGTTGCGGGCCTCCGGCGCCGGGCCGTAGTCCATGGCATGATAGCGTTCGAGAATGTTCATCAGGCGCTCCCGATAGTCGTCTTGGTGGGCGCTCCGTCGCGCCCCCCTCTGTCCTGCCCTCTTTGCCACAACTTGGCATCTCCCCCACAAGGGGGGAGATCGGCCTTCATCTTTGATTTCGCCAACGGCCAACCTCGAAAAAAGAGGCGCTGTCGGCGAAACAGCCAATCTCCCCCCATGTGGGGGAGATGTCCGGCAGGACAGAGGGGGGCGCGAAGGAACTCTACGTTCAAAGCCTTCACCCGCCTCACGCCATCGCGTGGCGATGATTGGCCGAATAGTGACCGGTCAGGTGATGTTCGAGCTGGCGCTCGATGTCGGTCAAAAGGCTCGATGCACCGAAGCGGAACAGGTCTGGCTCCAGCCACCGCCGTCCCAGCTCTTCCTTCATCAGCACCAGCCAGTCGAGCGAAGCCTTGGCGGTCGAAATGCCGCCGGCCGGCTTGAAGCCGATGAGATAGCCGGTCTCCTCGAAATAGGCGCGGATGGCGCGCACCATGGCGAGGCCGACCGGCAGCGTCGCGTTGACGCTTTCCTTGCCGGTCGAGGTCTTGATGAAATCGGCGCCCGCCATCATCGCCACCATCGAGGCGAGCATGACGTTGCGCAGTGTGGCGAGGTCGCCGGTGCCGAGGATCACCTTCAGATGCGCCTCGCCGCAGGCGGCGCGCATCGAGACGATTTCGTTATAGAGTTCCTGCCACTTCGCCCCGAAAACCAGCCCGCGCGGAATGACGACGTCGATCTCGTCGGCGCCGTCGCTCACCGAGGCTTCGATCTCCTGCAGACGCGTCGAAAGCGGGGTGAGGCCGTGCGGGAACGCGGTGGATACGGCGGCGACGTGGATGCCGCTGCCGCGCAGCGCATCGACGGCGGTGGCGACGAAGGGATGATAGACGCAGACCGCCGCCGGGCGGATCTTTTCACCTGATATGCCGAGACCTTCGACGATGTCGCGGCGGAACGGATTGACCGCCTTGGCGCAGAGCCGGCGGACGCGCTCTTCGGTATCGTTCGAGTTCAGCGTCGTCAGGTCCATGCAGGCGACGGCGCGCAGCAGCCAGGCTGCCTGGTTGTCGGCCTTGATCGAGCGCCGCTTGGTCAGGCTGGCGACACGCCGTTCCAGCGCCGAGCGGTTGACGCTGCGCATCGATTCCATGAAGCCGAGATCGAGTTTCATGCCGGGATTGCGGGCAATGCCGTGCGCTTGCGGCGCCGGCGCGTTGGCGGCGGAGCGCGCCGGCAGCGGCGTGATCTTGGAAGGTCCCAATCTGTCGGCACTAAGATCGGCTTCGCGGATTGTGCTGCTCATCTCCTGCCCTTTCGTTCGACGACTTATGCCGAAGATAGACCGTGAAGCAGCGCTTCACGAGTCCTTCAGGCGGTCATAGCGGAAAAAGCCTGCGAAAGCAGCTGATTTTGACCGCATGGTCAAAATCAGAGTCTGAATGCAGCAAACGCTGGACTGCGTCTCAGCCGACGAAGGCGCGCTCGACGACGAAGCTTGCCGGATGATGCAGCGAGCCTTCCTCGAACCCGAGGCTTTCGGCCAGCTCCTTGACATCCCTAAGCATGTGCATCGAGCCGCAGATCATGATGCGGTCGGTCTCGGGGTCGAGCTTGTCGATGCCGAGATCGGCATAGAATTTTCCCGAGCCGATCAGCGCGGTGATGCGGCCCATGCGCTCGGAGCTTTCGCGCGTCGTCGAATTGTAGAGCGTGACGCGGCCGCCGGTCAGCTCGCCGATCAGCGGGTCGTTCTCCAGCTCTGCGACCAGTTCCTGGCCGTAGGTGAGTTCGGCATTGTCGCGGCAGGTGTGGGTCAGGATCACCTGGTCGAATTTCTCAAACGTGTCGGGGTCGCGCAGCAGGCTGGCGAACGGTGCTATGCCAGTGCCGGTCGAGATCATGAACAGGCGCTTGGCCGGGGTCAGCGCGTCGACCACCAGCGTGCCGGTCGATTTCTGCCGCATGATGACGGTGTCGCCGATCTCGATTTTTTGCAGCTGCGAGGTCAGCGGGCCGTCCGGCACCTTGATCGAAAAAAATTCCAGCTCGTCGTCCCAGGCAGGGCTGGCGATCGAATAGGCACGGAACACCGGCTTTTCGGCATTGGGCAGGCCGATCATGACGAACTCGCCGGAGCGGAAGCGCAGCGACTGCGGCCGGGTGATGCGGAACGAAAACAGCCGGTCGGTATAGTGCTTCACCGAGACGACGGTTTCGGCATAGACATTGGCCGGTATCGGGAACTGCAGCGGCAGGGCGCCGGCGGTGTTGAGCGTTGATATGGTGTTCATCAAACCTAACCTTCTGGCCCAACCGAGGGCGCTGACGCCAAACCTTCTCCTGCGCGCCCGAACCGATCAGGTCCCGGCGTGCCGTTTGCACACTGCCAAGCGGTAAGCTCTTGTGTCCGGAATTTATTAGTATACAAATGATATTTGCGTCAAGACGCCAGCGTGAAACACCTTTCCAAACTGAGACATATCTGTAGTCCTGACATTTCGGGTTTCGACAATGGAAGAGAATTTTTCGGCGCAGACGCTGGATTCCTCGGGCAGCGTCGTCGCCGGCATCGACGTCGGCGGAACTTTTACCGACCTGCTTCTGATCGACGGCCGTCACAGTGGCAAGGTGCATATCGCCAAGACCCCGACCACCATCGACAACCAGGCCTTCGGCGTCGTTTCGGCGCTCGACGCCACCGGTTTTCCCATCCGCGGCATCGACCTCATCGTGCACGGCACGACGACCACCACCAACGCAGTGCTCGAACGCCGGCTGGCCAAGACCGGCATGATCACCACGCGCGGCTTTCGCGACGTCATCGAGCTGGGCCGGCGCACGCGGCCGCAGGCCTATGGCATGACAGGCAGCTTCGTCCCGATCATTCCGCGCAATCTGCGACTTGAAGTGTCGGAACGCGTCGAAGCCTCGGGCGCGGTGCGCGTCCCGCTCGATGAAGCCGAGATGCGCGCGGCGGTGACGGCACTGATCGACGCCGGCTGCGAATCGCTCGTCATCCATTTCCTGCATTCCTACGCCAATCCAGCGCATGAGCGGCGCGCCGCCGAGATCGCCGCGGAGCTTTGGCCGAACAGCTACATCACGACAGGCCATGCGCTGCTGTCGGAAGCGCGTGAATTCGAGCGCGGCGTCACCGCTTCGGTCAACGCCTCGGTGCAGCCGATCCTCGAACGCTATGTCGAGCGGCTGCGCAAGGAATTGGGAGCAAAAGGCTACGCCCGCGACTTCCTGATCATGAACGGCAATGGCGGCATGATCTCGGCCCGCTTTGTCACACGTGAATCGGCCAAGACTGTGATGTCCGGCCCGGCCTCCGGGGTTATCGCCGCCGCCTATACGGGAAAACGCGCCGGCTTCGAAAACCTGGTCACCTACGACATGGGCGGCACCTCGACCGACGTGGCGCTGATCCGCAATGCCGAACCCGCAGTGTCGAACGAGATCGAGATCGAATATGCAATGCCGATCCATGTGCCGATGGTGGCGGTGCACACGGTCGGCGCCGGCGGCGGCTCGATCGCCCGCGTCGATGCGGCCGGCCTGATCCAGATCGGTCCGGAAAGCGCCGGCGCCAATCCCGGCCCGATCTGCTACGGGCGCGGCGGCAGCGAGCCGACCATCACCGATGCCAATCTGGTGCTCGGCCGGCTGGCGCCGAAAAAGCTGCTCGCGGTCGAAAATCCGGTCACCGTCGAACACGTCACCGGCATATTCGAGGGCAGGATCGGCCGCCCCACCGGCTTGTCAGGCGTCGAGGCGGCTGGCGCGGTGCTGCGGCTCGGCAACATCAAGATGGCTGGCGCCATCCGCATGGTCTCGGTGTCGCGCGGCCACGATCCTCGCGATTTCGCGCTGTTCGCCTTCGGCGGCGCCGGGCCGCTGCATGCGACCGCACTGGCGCGCGAGCTCGGCCTGCCAAAAGTGCTGGTGCCGGCGCGGCCAGGCATCACCAATGCGCTCGGCTGCGTCGTCGCCGATCTCAGGCACGATTTCGTTAACACGGTCAACCAGCCGGTGGCGCGGCTCGATGAAGCCAAGCTCCACGCCGTATTGGAACGGCACCGAAACGAAGGCGAAGAGCTGATCGGCAAGGAAGCGGTGAAGCCGGAGACGATCCGCGTCACGCATTCCGCCGACATGCAGTTCGTCGGCCAGACCCACATCATCAACGTGCCGCTGCCGTCGTCTTCGGTGACGCGCGAGGTGCTGCAGCAGCTGTTCGAAAAGGCCTATTTCGCCCGCTTCAAGGTTGAGCTGCCGGAAATCCGCGCCAATCTGGTCAACCTCAACACCTCGGTGACTGGTGTCAGGCCGGCTATCGACCTGTCGCGGCTGATCGACCCGGCTGGCTGCGCCAGAACGCTTGATGAGGCGCGCCGCGAAATCCGGCCGGTCTGGTATGGCGGGCGCTGGCACGACACGCCGGTCTACAGCAGGGAAAAGCTGCCGCTCGACGCCGTCATCGAGGGGCCGGCGATCCTCGAACAGATGGACGCCACCACCGTGCTCGAGCCCGGCGACCGGGCGCGCTCGGATGGCGACGGCAATATCATCATCGACATCGGTGAGGCCTGATATGGCAAAGCTCGACGCCATCACGCTTTCGGTCATCCAGGCGGCGCTGCAGCAGGTCTGCGACGAGATGGACCTGACCTTTTCGCGCGCCGCCTTCTCGCCTGTCATCGCCGAGGCCAATGACCGCTCCGACGGCATCTATTCGGCCGTCGATGGATCGCTGATCGCGCAAGGCAGCCAGGGCCTGCCGGTGTTCGTCGGCGTCATGCAGTATTCGACCAAAACGGTTATCGAAATGATCGCCGACGGTCGCTGCCTGCCGCCCGAGCCCGGCGATATCTACATCGTCAACGATCCCTATCTCGGCGGCACCCATCTGATGGACGTGCGCTTCGCCATGCCGGTCTACAGGGATGGCAAGATTTTCTGCTGGCTGTCGAACACCGGTCACTGGCCCGACATCGGCGGTTCGGTGCCGGGCGGTTTTTCTGCCTCGGCAACGGCGGTCGAGCAGGAAGGCTTGCGGCTGCCGCCGGTAAAACTGTTCAAGAAGGGCATGCTCGATCCTGAGATCTACGCCATCATCTGCTCGAACATCCGTGTCGCCGACCAGCGCATCGGCGACATTCGCGCGCAAGCGGCGGCACTGCTGATCGGCCAGGACCGGCTCAGTGGAATCCTGGATCGTTACGGACATGAAACGGTTGTCGGGGCGATCGCCGAACTGCGCCGCCGCGCCGCCGAACAGATGCGCGCCAACATATCAGCCATTCCCGACGGCATTTACCATTCCAAGGCCTTTGTCGATTCCGACGGGGTGGTGAACGAGCCGCTGACCATCGCGCTGGCGGTGGAGAAACAGGGCGACACGCTCAGCTTCGATTTTTCAGGCTCGTCAAAACCTTGCGCCGGGCCGATGAACAGCGTGCTGGCGACGACCTTGTCCTCGGTCTACCTCGCTATGCGCCATATTTTCCCTGACGTGCCGATCAGCGCCGGCGCCTTCGAGCCGCTGATCGTCAAGCGGCCGGAAGGCACTTTTCTCGACGCCAAGTATCCGCGCCCGGTCTCCGGCTGCGCGGCCGAGGTTTCGCAGCGCATCGCCGAGGCGGTGTTCGCGGCGATGGTGCAGGCGCTGCCGGACAAGGTGACGGCCGCTCCGGCCGGTTCCAGCGGCAATTTCGCGCTCGGCGGCAACGACCCGGCGCGCGGCCGCGACTACGTCATGTACCAGATCTCCGGCGGCGGCTATGGCGGCAATGCCGGTCATGACGGCCTGACCAATGGCTGCTCGACCATCGGCATTTCAAAATCGCCGCCGGTCGAGATCATGGAGCAGGCCTTTCCGGTGCTCTACCGCCATTACGCCTTGCGCGAAGGCTCGGGCGGCGCCGGCAAGCATCGCGGTGGTTTTGGCCTCGCCTATGAGGTCGAGATCCTGCGTGGCGACGCCCGCGCCTCCTTCGTCATGGACCACGGCCGCTTCGGCCCGCAGGGCGCGCTCGGCGGCAACGACGGCGCGGTCAACACGGTGACCGTGTTCCGCGACGGCAAGGAACATGTGCCGCCGCACCTCTCCAAGGAGCAGGACATCGCGCTGAAGGCCGGCGACCGCGTGCGCGTCGGCACGCCGGGCGGCGGCGGCTATGGCGATCCCCTGGCGCGCGATCCGGAACTGGTGCTGAGAGATGTCGCCTTGGGTTACTACACGCCCGAGGACGCTGGCGAAAAATTTGGTGTCTCCCTGTCGAAGGATGGGCTGGCGATCGACCGGGCGGCGACGGACGAGAAACGCGCCCACCGCTGAGATAGGACGAATTCTCGGCGAGGCCTCTCGCGCAACCAGACGCAACGCGGTCGCTTTCCCCGCTCTCACTTTTCCCGCTTGACTGACCCGCCGTACCGAATACGCTAATGGGGAAAATACCGGCTCCGACCGCCGGGCGGCAAAAATGCCTCGTATGCCTCGCCTTCCGCGGCGGCGGCTGCGGGGCATTATTATTTTTGGGGATTTGCTTGGGACGGCGTATCGAAATCGGCATCCTTTACTCGCGGTCGGGCAACTACCGCCTGCTGTCCGAATCCTGCCGTTCCGGTGCGATGACGGCCATCGCCGACATCAATGCCGATCCCGCCATCCCGATCGAATTCGTTCCGGTGGAGCGCGACCCGCAAGGCAACATCGATGGCTACGCGACGGGCTGCGCCGACATTCTCGCCAACAGCAGTGCGCGCCACATCATTGGCTGCATCACGTCGTGGAGCCGCAAGGAGGTCATTCCGATCCTCGAGCGCGCCGGCGGTACGCTCTGGTACGCCTGCCCTTATGAGGGCTTCGAAGCGAACGAGCATGTCGTCTACATGCACGCTTGCCCGAACCAGCACCTCGTCCCGCTGCTGGCCCATGTCGTGCCGCGCTTCGGTGCCAACGGCTTCCTGCTCGGCTCGAACTATATCTGGGGCTGGGAGACCAACCGTGTCGCCCGCGACCTTATCGCCGACGCCGGCGGCAAGGTTTTGGGCGAACGCTATCTGCCGCTCGGCGAGGTCGATGTCTCCAGGCTGATCGCCGAGATCCAGGCTACCCGACCGGAGTTCGTCCTGAACAACCTGATCGGCTCCTCGTCCTATGCCTTCATCGCGGCCTATGCTGAGCTCGCCGAACGCGACCCGCATTTCAGGCCGGAGCGCTGCCCGATCCTGTCCTGCAATCTCACCGAATGTGAGTTGCCGGCGCTCAACGAGGCGGGCAATGGCCACCTTTCCGTCGGGCCGTACTTTCACGATATCTCGGCAGCGGATCGCCAGGGCGATTCGGCGCCCTCCATCATGCCTGCCTCGTCCTTCGAGGCGGCGGCCTATGCCTCGGTGCGGACGCTTGCCGAGGTTCTCGCCCGAAATCCCGGCGCACAATGGCCGGACCTTCCCCAGGCCTTTGCCGGAACCTCGTTTCGAACCCCGCTCGGCGACATCTCCATCGATCCGCAAACCCAGCACGCCACCTTGCCGGTGCAGATCGGGCGCATCGAGGGGACCGCGTTCAGGACCGTCACGCTGACCAAGGGAGTGGCGCCCGATCCCTATCTGTCCCGCTATGACCGGACCGAGACGTTCGGCCGCCCACGCCTGAGGGTGGTGTCGTGAGCAAGGTCCCGCGCATCCCGAATCTCGGCGGCGCCAGGGCCTTTGTCCTGCATCGTCCGCATCCGACGGTGCAGGCGATCACGCGGCAATTGTCGGCCATCGGCCTCGAGACGGTCGGCTGCTGGCCGGAACTGCCGGCCGAGGCGCTCGTGGCGGACTTCGTCTTCTTCGACGCCGATCTCGGCTTCGACGAACAATTCCCATGGGCGCCGGGTGAGGCGCCGATGCCGCTGGTGGCGCTGATCGGCTCCGAAGCGCCGGGCCGCATCGAATGGGCGCTGTCGCACAAGGCCGACGCCCAGTTGCTGAAGCCGGTCGGCAATGCCGGCGTCTACAGCGCCCTTTTGATCGCGCGGCAGAGTTTCGAGTCACGCAAGCTTTTGGCAAGCGAGATATCGTCGCTTCGCCTGCGCGTCGCGGAGCGCCAGACCATCGTGCGCGCGGTCGAGGCCTTGTCGAAAGGCGCCGAGGACGGCCGCGCCTATGCGCAGCTGCGGTCGCTGGCGATGAGCTGGCAGATCAGTGTCGAGGAGGCCGCGCGCAGGATCGTGGCGATGACGGAAGAAGGCGGCGATGACCAGTCCCATCGCGCCTGATCTTCCGGCAACCGGGCGCATGCCGGTCAAGCCACGCGCCGGCGTCTGGCGGCGCCTGGTCAAGCGTCCTCTGGCATTGATCGGCCTGGTGATCGTTGCCGTCGTCGTGGCCGGCGCCATCCTGGCGCCGTGGCTGACGGGCTACGATCCGAACGAGCAGATGTTTGACGGGCTGACGCTTGAAGGCGCGCCCTTGCCGCCGAACGCCAGCTTCTGGCTGGGCACGGATCTGCTCGGCCGCGATCTGCTGACCCGCATCCTTTTCGGCGCGCGCACCTCGCTGATCATCGGCATCGTCGCCAACGGCGTGGCGCTTCTGATCGGCACGCTGGTCGGCGTCACCGCGGGCTATTTCCGCGGCTGGATCGGCAGCGCGCTGATGCGCTTCACCGATCTGATGATGGCCTTTCCGGCGCTGCTGCTCGCCATCTGCCTGGCGGCGGTGCTCCAGCCGAGCCTGTGGATCGTTGCCATGGTGATCGCACTGGTGAACTGGGTGCAGACCGCGCGGGTCATCTACACCGAGACCAGCTCGCTCGCCGAGCGCGAGTTCATCGACGCCGAGCGTACGATCGGGGCCAGCGCACCACGCATCCTGTTTCGCCATATCCTGCCGCATCTGCTGCCGACGATCATCGTCTGGGGCACGCTCGGCATCTCGACCACCGTGCTGCTCGAAGCGACGCTCAGCTATCTCGGCATCGGCGTGCAGCCGCCGACCGCATCCTGGGGCAACATCATTTTCGAGAACCAGACCTATTTCCAGGCAGCGCCCTGGCTGGTCTTCTTTCCAGGTGCGGCGATCCTGGCGCTGGCGCTGGCCTTCAACCTCATCGGCGATGCGCTGCGCGACATCCTAGATCCGACGCAAAGGGGCCAGGCATGATCGCCTATCTCGGCCGCCGGGTCGTTCAATCGCTGCTCATCCTGCTCGGCGTGTCGCTGATCACCTTTGCGCTGCTCTACCTGCTGCCCGCCGACCCCGTTCGCCAGATCGCCGGCCGCAGCGCCACGCCCGAGACGGTCGAGAACATCCGCCGGCAGCTCGGCCTCGATCAGCCCTTCTTCATCCAGTACTGGCACTATCTGACCAGCCTGCTCAGCGGCGATCTCGGACGCTCCTACATCCAGCGTTCCGAGGTCACTGAGCTCATCGTCTCGCGGCTGCCGGCAAGCCTGCTTTTGATGGTCGGCGCCATCCTTTGCGAGCTGGCGATCGGCCTGACGATGGGCCTGCTTGCCGCCGTCAGGCGCGGAACCGCCACCGACCAGACGCTGATGGTCGCGTCCTTTGTCGGCGTCTCGGCGCCGCAATTCGTCGTCGGCCTGCTGCTCCTTTATGTATTCGCCGTGCGGCTCGGCTGGTTTCCGATCGGCGGCTACGGCACCTGGCGCCATCTGGTGCTGCCCTCGCTGACCATGGGCATACTCGGCGCCGGCTGGTACGCCCGCATGATGCGCTCGTCGATGATCGACGTGCTGCGCCAGGACTATATGCGGACCGCCCGCGCCAAGGGCCTTGCACGCGGCGCCATCATCTTCCGCCACGCACTGCCCAACGCCATCCTGCCGGTCATCGCCATGATCGGCATCGACATCGGCATCTTCATGGGCGGCATCGTGGTGGTCGAAAGCGTGTTTGGCTGGCCCGGCATCGGCCAGCTTGCCTGGCAGGCCATCCAGCGCGTCGACATTCCGATCATCATGGGCGTCACCCTGGTTTCGGCCTTCGCCATCGTGCTCGGCAATCTCCTGGCCGACACCGTCGCACCGTTCATCGACCCGCGCATCAAGCTCAGATGAAAACCAAAAAAAGACCGGTAACAACCAGAGAAAGGGAACATGAGATGAAGAAATTCTTGACCTCCACTGTTGCGGTATCGGCGCTCGCGCTGATGCTCGGCATGGCAAGCGCCCGCGCCGAAGACGCCGTCGATCCGAACGCCAAGCCGGGCGGCGCGATCACCATCACCTACAAGGACGACGTCGCCACGCTCGATCCGGCCATCGGCTATGACTGGCAGAACTGGTCGATGATCAAGAGCCTGTTCGACGGGCTGATGGACTACGAGCCGGGCACCACCAACCTGCGGCCCGACCTCGCCGAGAGCTACGAGATCGCGCCCGACGGCAAGACCTTCACCTTCAAGTTGCGCCAAGGGGTGAAGTTCCACAATGGCCGCGAGATGACTGCCGACGACGTGAAATATTCGCTTGATCGCGTCACCAATCCGAAGACGCAGAGCCCGGGCGCCGGCTTCTTCGGCTCGATCAAGGGCCATGAGGATGTCGCTGCAGGCAAGGCGGAAAGCCTGGCGGGCGTCACCGTCGTCGACCCCTACACGATCAAGTTCGAACTGACCCGGCCCGACGCCACCTTCCTGCATGTCATGGCCATCAACTTCTCGCATGTCGTGCCGAAGGAGGAGGTCGAGAAATACGGCGCGGACTTCGGCAAGCATCCGGTCGGCACCGGGGCTTTCAAGCTCGCCGAATGGACGCTCGGCCAGCGCGTCGTCTTCGAGCGCAACCCGGATTACTGGCACAAGGGCCTGCCGTATCTCGACAAGGTCAGCTTCGAGATCGGGCAGGAGCCGATCGTGGCGCTGCTGCGGCTGCAGAAGGGCGAGATCGACATTCCCGGCGACGGCATCCCGCCAGCCAAGTTCCAGGAGGTGATGGCCGATCCCGAGCAGAAGGCCCGCGTCGTTGAGGGCGGCCAGCTGCACACCGGCTACATCACCATGAATACCACCATGGCGCCCTTCGACAATGTGAAGGTGCGGCAAGCGGTCAACATGGCGATCAACAAGGACCGTATCGTTCAGCTGATCAACAACCGTGCGGTGCCGGCCAACCAGCCGCTGCCGCCGTCGATGCCCGGCTACAACAAGGAATTCAAGGGCTATCCCTATGACGTGGCCAAGGCCAAGGCTTTGCTTGCCGAGGCCGGTCATCCCGATGGTTTCGACACGCAGCTGTTCGCGATGAACACCGATCCAAACCCGCGCATCGCCCAGGCGATCCAGCAGGATCTGGCGGCGGTCGGCATCAAGGCCAGCATCCAGTCGCTCGCGCAGGCCAACGTCATCGCAGCCGGCGGCGACAAGGCCGGCGCGCCGATGATCTGGTCCGGCGGCATGGCCTGGATCGCCGATTTCCCCGATCCGTCGAACTTCTACGGGCCGATCCTCGGCTGCGCCGGCGCGGTTCCGGGCGGCTGGAACTGGTCGTGGTACTGCAACAAGGATCTCGACGCCAAGGCGGCGGAGGCCGACTCGGTCGTCGACCCGGCCAAATCAGGCGAACGTGCCAAGATGTGGAGCGCGATCTACGACAAGATCATGGAAGACGCGCCCTGGGCGCCGGTCTTCAATGAGCAGCGCTTCACCATGAAATCGGCACGGATGGGCGGCGCCGACAATCTCTATGTCGACCCCGTCCATATCCCGATCAACTATGACAATGTGTACGTGACCGATGTGCAATAACTGCGACTACACCATCCATGGGCGCCATCACCATTTCGGCTGGGACAATTCCTTTGTCCCGGCTGAACGGGTGGCGCCCGGTTCGACGATCGAGTTCCAGTGCCTTGATTCGTCGGGTGGCCAGCTTGAGGCCGACAGCACCGTTGCCGATGTCGCCAAGCTCGACTTTGACAGGATCAACCCGGTGACCGGGCCGATCTTCGTCGACGGTGCTGAGCCGGGCGATGCGCTGAAGGTAACGATCGAGATGTTCAAGCCGTCCGGCTTCGGCTGGACGGGGAACATTCCGGGGTTCGGCCTGCTCGCCGACGACTTCCCGGAACCGGCACTGAACATCTGGACATACGACGCCGTCTCGCTCGAGCCGGCGCTGTTCGGCAGACAAGCCCGCGTGCCGCTGAAACCGTTTGCCGGCACCATCGGCAACGCGCCGGCTGAAATGGGCCTTCACTCGGTGGTGCCGCCAAGGCGCGTCGGCGGCAATCTCGACATTCGCGATCTTGCGGCCGGCACCACGCTCTATCTGCCGGTGGAGGTGGCGGGTGCGCTGTTTTCGGTTGGCGACACGCATGCCGCGCAGGGCGACGGCGAAGTGTGCGGCACGGCGATCGAAAGCCCGATGGATGTCGTGCTCAAGCTCGACCTGGTCAAGGATGCGCGGTTGAAGACGCCGCGCTTCACCACGCCAGGGCCAGTGACGCGCCATCTCGATGCCAAGGGTTACGAGGTGACGACCGGCATCGGACCGGACCTGATGACGGGCGCCAGGGAAGCGGTCTCCCAGATGATCGACCTGCTTGCCGGCCGCTACGCAATGGACCCGGTCGAGGCCTACATGCTGGTCTCGGTCTGCGGCGATCTCCGGATCAGCGAGATCGTCGACATGCCGAACTGGGTGGTGTCGTTCTACTTCCCGCGCTGCGTCTTCGAATGAGCAAAGGCGCAGGCAGCAAGCGGGCCGGGGCTGCCGCTCCGGTCGCTTCGACCACGGCCAGACCTGTGCTGGAAATCTCCGGCCTGACCGTCAGCGTGCGTAGCGAAGACGGCGAGCGGCCGGTTGTGTCAGACCTATCGCTGACGCTTGCGCGCGGCGAGACGCTTTGCATTGCCGGTGAATCCGGCTCCGGCAAATCGATGACCGCGCTGGCGATCATGCAGTTGCTTCCGCAGCCCGCCGCCCGGATAGAATCCGGCGCGATCCGGCTTCGCGATATGGATCGGGGCGACATCGATCTGGCTTTGCTCGATGAGCGCCAGATGCGCCACATTCGCGGCGACCGCATCGCGATGATCTTCCAGGAGCCGATGACATCGCTCAATCCGGTGCTGTCGATCGGCCGGCAGCTGGTCGAGTCCATCGAGGCCCATACCGGTCTGTCTCGCGCCGAGGCGCGCCGGCGCGCCATCGAGGCGCTGAAGGCCGTCCGCATCCCGGAAGCCGAAAGCCGGCTAAAACAGTTTCCGCACGAACTGTCCGGCGGCATGCGCCAGCGCGTGATGATCGCCATGGCGCTGGCGCTGAAACCGGATGTGCTGATCGCCGACGAGCCGACGACGGCGCTCGATGTCACCGTGCAAGGCGAGGTGCTGGAACTGCTGCGCGATCTGCAGCGCGAACACGGCACCAGCGTCATGCTCATCACCCACGACATGGGCGTGGTCGCCGAAATGGCCGATCGCGTCGTCATCATGCGGCACGGCCGCATGGTCGAGGAGGGAACAGCCGCCGATATTTTCGCCAGGCCGCAAGCCGACTATACGCGTGAACTGCTCGCTGCCGTGCCGCGCATTGGTACCGGCGTCGGCCGCCAAAAATCCGCCGAACAAAAATCCGTCGAAGCGGAAATGCCCGCAAGCGTGGCGGTGGTCAACGATCTGCATGTCCATTTCGACCTGCGCGGTGGCTTCTTCGGCCAAGTGAACCGCCGTGTCCACGCCGTCGAAGGCATCAGCTTTTCGATCGCGCCGCACGAGACGCTGGCGCTGGTCGGAGAATCCGGCTGCGGCAAGTCGACCACCGCCAAGGCGCTGGCCGGGCTTGTGCCCTACCACGGCGATATCGTGATCGGCGGGCGCAATCTGGCGGGCCTTGGCCGTGACCAGCGCACGGCGGTTCGCCGCGACGTGCAGATGATTTTCCAGGATCCCTATGCCTCGCTTGACCCGCGCATGCGCGTCGGCGACCTCGTTGCCGAGCCGCTGTTGATCCATGGCATCGCCTCGAAGGAAGAGCGCAGCCAGCTTGTGGCGGCGCTGTTCGAGCGCGTCGGCCTGCCGGCCGACCAGATGGAGCTCTATCCACACGAATTCTCGGGCGGCCAGCGCCAGCGCATCTGCATCGCGCGCGCTCTGGCGCTCAGACCCAAACTCATCATCGCCGACGAAAGCGTTTCAGCGCTCGACGTGTCGGTGCAGGCCCGCGTGCTCGACCTGCTGAAGGAACTGCAGCGCGAATTCGGCATCGCCTATCTGTTCATCTCGCACGACATGGCGGTGGTCGAGAACATTTCCGATCGTGTCGCCGTCATGTATCTCGGCCAGATCGTCGAAATGGGCACCCGCGACCAAGTCTTTTCGAACCCGCGCCATCCCTACACGAAGCGCTTGATCGAGGCCGTGCCGGTGCCCGATCCGGCAAAGCGCCGGCCGCGTTTCGCGCGTCTCGATCAGGAGATCCCGAGTCCGACCCGAAAAATCGGCGAAGACCCGCCGAAACTGGCCCTGAAGGATCTTGGCAACGGTCATCTCGTTGCTGTTTCCTAGAGCATTTTGCAGCCAAACGTCTTCGTTTGGCGTCCGACAAAATGCGTTAAAACAAAGAGTTAATGCATGTCGCGCAAAAGTGTGCAGCGGTTTTGCGATAACGACATGCATAAAACAGCAACCTTAAGCGCGTCGCATGAGGCCGGTCGAACGCGACGCGCTTAAGGGCGCCGTTTTGGTTCCACCAAAACGCAAAGCGCTCTAACGCCAGCGAGGGCTGTCACCTCAAACCTGATCTGCGATCAGCCGATATTGGTCGGGCCGACGATATTTGGCGAAATCGAAATTCACCTTGCGGCAGACGGCGATCAGGTCGAGATCGGCGCGATGGACGATCACCTCATCGTCGAGCGATATCGCCTGCGCCGCGATTTCGCCGGTTGGGGCGATGATGCAGGAGCCGCCGATCAAGGCCTGGCCGTCCTCGACGCCGGCCTTGGCCGCTGCCGCGACCCAGACCGTGTTCTGATAGGCGCCGGCCTGCATCGGCAGATGATTGTGGAACATGCGCAGATGCGCCAACGCCGGCGCCTCATCGAGCAGCAGCGGCGTGTTGTAGCCGATCAGGACAATTTCGGCGCCGTTGAGACAGAGCATCCGGTAGGTCTCCGGCCAGCGCCGGTCGTTGCAGATGGCCATGCCGACGCGCACGCCGCGATAGACGAAGACCGGAAAACCGAGATTGCCGGGCTCGAAATAACGTCGCTCGAGATGGACGGTCGTGCCCGGTTCCGGCTCACTTGATCCCGGCACATGGATTTTGCGATAGCGCCCGACAAGCTTGCCGTCCGGCCCGACCAGATCCATCGTGTTGAAGCGGCCCCCGTCGTCACGCGTCAGCTCGGCATAGCCGAGCGCGAAGCCTATCTTGAGCCGCGCCGCGGCGTCGTAAAGGCGCTGCGTCTGCCGACCCGGCATGGCGGGCTCGAAGAACGCCTCGATCTCGGCCTGGTCGTCGATCCGCCAACGCGGAAAGAAGGTCGTCAGCGCCAGTTCGGGAAACACCGCGATTTCCGCGCCGGCGGTAGCCGCTCTTTCCAGAAGCGCGATGAGCCGGTCCACCGTTTCGGCACGTTGCGCGCTTTTCTGTATCGGGCCGGTCTGGCAGACCGCGATGGTCAGGTCTCGAGCCATGGCGTCGTCTCCCCAATAGATCGCAGTTCAGGCTGCGGCGGTCACCATGATCTCGACGCGGTAGCCGTCGCCGGCGAGCCGGGCCTCGACCGTCGCCCGCACCGGCATGGCGCTTTTGTCGATCCAGGCATCCCAGGCGGCGTTCATCTTGTCGAAGTCGGCAATATCGCGCAGCCATACCGTGGCGCTCAGGATCCTGGACTTGTCGCTGCCGGCCTTCGCCAGATAGCTGTCGATCTTGGCGAGCACGTCGCGCGTCTGCTGCGTGGTGTCACCCGACAGATCGTCGGCCGTCATCCCGGCCAGATAGACAATGCTGTTATGGCTGAGCACGCGGCAGAAGCGTGGTCCATTCTCGAAGCGTTCGATTGTCATGCGGTCATCCCTTCCTCACGGTGCTTTCTCCTCCGACGCGGAAGTCGCCCCGATCCGGCCAGGCGCAAGATCGCCCGGCTCGATGCCTTGACGCAACAGGTCATCCGGCAAACGTCCGGTGTGGATCAGGTCGCGACATGCCTTGGCCAGCGCCGGCGATGTCTTGATGCCGTAGCCGCCCTGGCCCGCCAGCCAGAAAAAACCCTCGGCCTTGGCGTCGAAGCCGACCACCGGCGAGGCGTCGCTGACAAAGCTGCGCAGTCCCGCCCATTGATGTTCTATCCGGCGCACGTCGATCGTCGTCGCGCGCTGCAGGCGATCGACGCCGACGGCGACGTCGAAATCGTCGGGATAGGCGTCCATCGGCTCGCTCGGGGTCGCATCCGCCGGCGAGACGAAAATCCGGCCGGCGTCCGGCTTGAAGTAGAATTCCTCGCCGACATCGTTGACCAGCGGCCAGCCGGCAATGGAGACGCCATCCGGTGCCGCGACATGGAACGCGGTGCGTCGCTTCGGCACCAGGCCGATCGGCGCAATTTTGGCCAAAGCGGCGATCCTGTCCGCCCAGGCGCCGGCTGCATTGACGAGGATCGGCGCTGCGAACAGTCCCTGGCTGGTCCGCAGGATCCAGCGATCCTTGTGCCGCTCGATCGCGTCGACGCCTGCATTGGTGACGATCCGGCCGCCACGCTTGCGCGCATTGCGCAGGAAGCCCTGATGAAATTCGTTGACGTCGATCTCGCGACAACCCGGTTCGACGATCGCACCGGCGACATAATCGGCTCGCAGCACCGGCACGCGCGCCAACGCCTGTTCGGGGCTGACCCGATGGATCGACGGCACAAGTTGGCGGGCCTTTTCGAGTTCCTCTTCAAGCCGGCCGAGCTGATCCTGGCGCGCGATGGTCAGCATGCCACGCGGAAGCATCAACGGATGATCGCAAAACCCCTCGGGCGGCGCTTCGAGAAAAGACCGGCTGGCGATCGCCAGCCGTCGGATGACGGCGTTGCCGTAATTCTCGGTATAACTCGCGGCCGACCGGCCGGTGGAATGGTAGCCGCAATGGCTTTCCCGCTCGAGCAGGATGACCGACGAGACGGCCGCCAGTTCGTAGGCCGCACTCGCTCCGGCAATGCCGCCGCCGATGATCGCGATATCGGCTTCCTGTACCGAGGCGCCGTTGGGAAACTTCATCGTCAATAGCCGCGCATTGGATCGACAACGCCGAGCAGCTTTTCGCCGCGCCGATAGCGGCTGAGATTGTCTGCAAACATATCAAGCGCTTTCTCCTCCCAGCCTTCATAGACCGACGAGCAATGCGGGGTGACGATCACGTTCTCATACTCCCAAAGTGGATGATCCGCCGGCAGCGGCTCGGTCGAAAACACATCGAGCGCGGCGCCTTTGATGCGGCCGCCGTCGAGCGCCGACAGCAGCGCTGCCTCATCGACGACGCCGCCGCGCGAAACGTCGATGAGCACCGCTGACGGCTTCATCGCGGCAAACGCCGCAGCGCCGATCAGCCCGCGCGTCGCCTCCAGCAGCGGCACGCAACAGGTGATGAAGTCGGCCCGGCCGCAAAGCCCCGGCAAGGACTCGATGCCGTGAACCTCGTCGACATCGGCGGTTGGCCCGGGATGCGCACGCACGCCGAGCGTCGTCAGCCCCAAGGCTTTGGCACGCCGGGCCAATGCTTGCCCGGTCCTGCCGAGGCCGAGCAGCAGCAAGGTCTTGCCCTGGATCGGCTCGACCGCCCCAGTGATCCATGTCCGGGCGCGCTGATGCCTGGCGAAATTTCGAAGACCCAGCGAGAACGACAGCATCGCCCCCAGCGCGTATTCGGCCATCATGTCGGCCGCGACACCGGCGGCGTTGGTCACCGTCACCTTTTCGGAGTTCCAGGGACCCAGATGATCCGTCCCCGACCCGCCGACCGACACCCATTTCACCGTCGGGCTTTCCAGGAGAGCGGAACGCGGAAAGCGCGCTGTGCCGTCGAAGCGCACCGAGTAGACGATCTCGGCTTTTGTCTCTTCGATCAGGGCGGCCAGACCGGCGTAGCTGTCACAAGGGTAGACCGACAGCCCCGGATGCTTGTCCCGCAACACCTTCATCGCCACGGCCGGCGCGTTGGTGTGGAGGATTACGGCAGGATCGGCTGTCATAGTCACGCTGGGGGGCCGGTGCGCGGCGCTGCTCCTGCCGAGATACGCCGATGCACGCCATCCAGGCTTTCTGCGAAGGCATCAAATACATTCCGCGCCGTAAGCTCGCGCAAAACCTGTTCGTTGAGCCCGCCGCGCGTTGCATAATCTTCCGCCAGATCCATGAAGCCGGTATCCGGCGCTGTTTCCGGTGCGTTGGCCAGCGCCTTGTAAAGCGTGACGACATAGTCGCGCGCTTGCGCGTCCGCGACGCCATGCTCTGTCAGCCAGCCATGGATCGTATCGAGATATTTGAAATAGCTGGCAAATGTCGCGGTGACGACGCTCAGCGCGTCGAACTCGCTCGGATCATCGACCTCGATCACCTTTCCCAGCCTGCCGAACAATGCCGCCATGCGCCGATCGTGCGGGCAGATGATTGTCGCTCCCTGCCTGTGAGCGATCATCGGCATGGGAAGTGCTTTCGTCACGTGCTCCACGGGAGCGATCAACGCGGCTATTTCCTCGCGCGACAGGGTGGCGATCAAGCTGACGACGTGATGGTCACGACGAAACTGCAATCCTGCAAGCACGTCATGCGCAATCTGCGGCCGAACCGCGAGCATGATCGTATCGCAACTGTTGAGGACGGCCTGATTATCGGGTGCAACGCGTACATCCGGGTAGCGAAGCGCCAGGCTGGCAGCGATTTCTTGATTACGGGGCGACAGGAGCACCGATACGGAATTGTCCGCGACTGATTTAAGCCCGGTGACAATCGCGGCTGTGAGCGCGCCTGTGCCGATGAAGCCGAGTTTCATTTGAAATCCCTAAGCGTTGGTTCTGGATCGTCGTCAGCCGACAAAATAGTACCAGCTCGGCGAGGCTTTGGGATCAGAGCAACGCGATCGGCATTCTTGCGACGCTCAGAGCCACCGCCGCACGCTTTGCCTGTAGTCGAGATAGGCATCGCCGAAGCGCCGCTCGAGATAGGCCTCCTCGCGGGCGACGACGCCGTAGCGGATCAGGATTGCAAGCGGCAGCGTGAGGACAAGGATCCAAATATTCTGCGCGGCCACGCCGATGCCGCCGTAGATGAGGAACATGCCGAGGTAGATCGGATTGCGCGTCCAGCCGTGGATGCCGGTCGTCACCAGAACGCGCGTCGGCTCATTCGTCGGCACCGGCGTCGCGGCGCGCGAGAAGTTGCGAATGCCCGCGGCGAAAAGCGCAAAACCGATCAGGATCAGCGAGCCGCCGACGACCCAGGTGACCTGGTCATTCCCCATTCCGGGGAACGGCAAACGCAGCAGGCGATCCAGCACAAAGCCAATCAGAAAAGCGGCGAGAAAGAGCAGGGGCGGTCTCGCGATAACGCCTGCGGTTCCGCTGTCGATTTGCCCAGCCATTTCCATGTCTGCTCCCGCAGGCGCCTAGGCTACGAAGCCCTACAGCCGCCTAGAAAACGACAACTAAGGTGTCATTCTAGAAGTTGACAACGGAAGTGTCAATCGCAGAGATTGGCACAGACAAAAGGAACGGAAGCGATGGCGTCGGCACGACACGGGACTGACCGAACGAAGGGGGCGGACCCCATCGTTGACGGCAAGGCCGAGGCGATCACCGAGCTGATGCTCGAAGTGGCCCAGTGCTTCTTCAGGATACGGGCTCTCGGCCAGAAGACAGGGCTCATCACCAGTTGGGGCGGTGGTGCGTTCGGCTTCATGCGCAGCCTCGCGCTGCTTGGTCCGCTCACCGTGCCGCAGATCGCCCAGATGCGGCCCACCAGCCGCCAGCGCATGCAGCGGCTGGCGGATGAGCTTGCCGCAGAGGGACTGGTCGAATTCATCGACAATCCAAAACACCGGCGCTCGAAGCTTGTGCAGCTGACGCGCAAAGGCGCCGCGCGCTATGGCGAGCTGAACGCCCAGCTGATAGCGATCGCCTCGACCATGGGCGCTGCTCTCGGCGAAGCCGACATCCGCAAGACCGCCGAGGTCGTGCGGCAGCTGAGCGACGATGTGAGAGTGCGGTCGGAGCAGCTGTCGTAGCGCCGATGCGATGGCTGCGGCAGCGCCATTGATGGGAATCCTGCTTGGGCGACGCCCCGAACTCGTGCCGTTCAGCCTGGATGCGCTTGGCTGTTTGCCGCTTCCGTCCGCGCCCGCCGGCGACGATTGCCAACCGGAACCTCTGCGGAGCTGAGGCGTTCGAAGCGCAGAAGCTGAGAGCTGCGCCACCGCAAAAGAGTACTGCAATGGCTCAGAAGATAACGACAGGCACCAACGACCGGCCGCGCAACGAAACTATCGGCCAATCCGGCGAACCCGACGACAGCAGCACGCCGCTTGAAGTCGACGAGACCGCCCGGCTAGGAAAGCAGCTGCAAGGCAAACCCGAGCAATTTCGGGAAGCCAATGCCGACGCGGCAGGCATTGCTGGCGCCGGCGAGCATATGTGTCACCGCTGCGCCGGGACAGGCATGATCGACGGCCGCACCTGCCCCGAATGCGGCGGAACCGGAAAGGTGACGACGCCGGTAGGCTAAGGCGACCAGGAGAGCGATCACGCTTGGCGGCAAAGCGCCAAGGGGCCCATGGCAATTGCGCGGATCAGATCGCCGGCACCCACTTCCAGAACACGCCCTCCATCCGTTCGGGATAGTGCTTGAACTCGCATTCGAAGCGCCATCCGTAAGTCTTGGCGGCCGCCAGCGCTGCCGGGCTGACCGGGTTCATGCCCGTTCCCGGCGCGAACCAGTCTTCCAGCAAGTCGTCGGGTATGTAGGCGCCGATCCTCAAAGGCAGCTTTTCGAGGACGACATCCATTTCCTCAGGTGCGGACAATGGCCTCTCCCTTCAAGAGCTATCAACGAACAAGTCATCTGAAACCGATTGGGTTCCAGACAATGGCAGAGTGGAAGGGAAACGTGATGGGCGACTGTCTCTCGATCTGCACATTTCAGGCGGCCCGCCGCCGCCGGTTGGTCGAACGCCGGCTAGCGTGTTCTCACAAGGTTGCAGATGGAGCTATGGGGCATACTTGACGACCGCTTGTGGGCGCCTTGCCGTCCGGCAGGACCGGGGCCGGAAGCAGACCGGCAACTTCTGGTGTCCGAAAAACGATAGCGGACATTCGGACGGCCGCGATGCGTGCGAACGGCGACCTTGTCGCTTATTGTCGTGAACGGTGTGGAGGTCTGCACAGCATGGCATGGGCTGACCGGCTTCGGGGGCGGCGTTGCACCTCACTTCGGGAGAGGCTAAAGTCGAGACAGGCTGCATAATATGCCGAGGAGCACCTGATATGGCGGAGGGCGCGACGGTCCGCTGGCTGGTTCGTCTCACTCCAGTTGCGGGTCGCAAAGTCGACGATCTCCTGAAGGTTCCACTGAGCCTTGATGTCTGGGAACGGGAAGCTGACGCCGTCGTGGCGGTTGCCTCAGAGCAGACGATTGCCGAGCTCGAGCGCCGACGAATAGCTGGCGTCGAGCGCCTCCGCACGATCGCCGACCTGGAAAGTGGAGCACCCAGCTCCGATCACCTCGACGGGCAATCCGAGGGTCCTTGATCAGGCTCGCTTTATCGAAGGAAGGAGATGGTCGCATGAACCTGATCGCCAAGGTCACGTCTTCGGGACTGCAGAAGCCGCTTGGGGACGTTCTTCGAGTGCCGCTGGGCATCGACGTTTGGGAGGTCAAGCCGGATCACCTGATCCTTCGTGCAACCGAGGCTCAGCTGGACCGCCTGTCCAGCATGGGCTACCTCGTCGAGCAACTCGAGGATGTGGCGCGGCACCTGTCCACCTTCGCCAGCGCCGAGGCGGCGGAGCAGTATCATTCGGCAGCCAGCCTGGAGGAGGAGCTGCGGCAGCTTGCGGAAGCGAAGCCGGACATCGCCCAATTGATCGAGATCGGCCGAAGTATCGAGGGCCGGCCCATCCTTGCCTTGCGGATCGGGGACCGTCGCGGCGGTGTTCCCAAGGTTCTCTTCATGGGCTGCCACCACGCGCGCGAGTGGATCGCCGTGGAAGTGCCCTTCCTGCTCGCCAAGGAACTCGTCGAGCGGGCTGACGAGGCGCCGATCGCAGGTTGGCTTACGAGCGGAGAAGTCTGGGTCGCCCCGCTGGTCAACCCGGACGGCCATGAACACAGCCGGGCACAAGAGCGGCTTTGGCGCAAGAACCGCCGCAGGAACGACGACGGCTCGTTCGGCGTGGACCCGAACCGCAACTATGGCTACATGTGGGGCATTCTTGACGTGCCCACTTCCAGCCACGTGCCGAGCGACGAGACCTATGTCGGCCCGCGCGCTTTCTCCGAGCCGGAGACCCAGGCGGTCCGCGATCTCATAGGCTGCGAACGCTTCGCCGGCGTGATCACCTATCACAGCTACTCTCAGCTCATACTCTACCCCTGGGGCTACACGGAGAAGCCCATACCGGACGTTCAGCATCGGGAGCAGATGGTGGGGATGGCCCAGGAGATGCAAACCCTGATTAAGGGGGTGCATGGCAAGACCTATGTCCCGCAGCAGTCTTCCGAGCTCTACTCAACCGCGGGCGATACAACGGATTGGACCTACGGGACCTACGGCATACCGTCGTTCACGGTCGAACTCAGGCCGCGCACCTTCGAAGAAGGCGGGTTCATCCTGCCGCCAGACCAGATCCTGGCGACCTGGGAGGAGAACCGTCCGGCTGCATTCCGGTTCGTCGAACAGCTCCTGGCGGCGCCTGTGGCAGCATAGGAGGCGGAGGACGACCGGTCCTGGAATTCCGGAACGAGTTCGGAGGAACCGGTTGCGATCATCGAGCTAACCGAAGGAGAACGCGCGTTCCGCGTAAAACGCGCGCGATCAAGATGCTTGGGGTTCGGCCGGTGAGCCCATCTGGGCCGCATTTTCGGTTGCTGCCGAGAGACCGTCTGCCGCCCCTTGCACTGTTCGGCGGCGGCTTGATCGTCCCCGGGTGCTCGCCAGCGAGTTAAGCTTCAGGCCAAAGAAAGGCTCGGGGCACGACTCGCGCAAGGGAGCAAGGGTGGCCATCGCTATAAGCGATGGCTCGTTTGTCCGCACCCCGGTCATTCAGCGCTTTGCTCACGACCCTCTGCTTGCCACCCCTTCTACGACGTTCGCCACTGCTGAAGGCTAAGGCTGTTCAGGGTCAAGGGTTGCCTATCAGGGCCGGAGCGTCAGGGTCCTGATTGGGGTCGTAAGCTGAAATTCAAGCTGACACGATTTCGGACCAGCGCACAAAATGATGTGTACCGATCATGATACGTCACGTCGGCAAAGACCCTCACAAATCTGTCGACCTCGGCGCGCATCCGCTGCCTCGAGAGCCTTGCGGCGAAGCCTGACGATTGGTTGGCCGCCGACAAGGATGCCACGATCGCGCATCGGCGTCGGCTTATCCTGGCGGTACGGCCGTCACCTCGTCAGTGATCTTTGAATCAGATTTCGTCGCCCCGATAGCGCGGTCGCCGGTGAGAAGCGAAACGTGCTCGAAGACGACCGGTTTTGTCGGATAATCGCGGGAAACGGCAGCGAACAGGAGCTTGTCACGGGTTCGTTGCGTCTCCTTTTTGGCGAGGCGCCCGGCCTTGAGCCGCTGCACCACGATCTGGCTTTCGCCCACCCGAATATTGTCAGCCTGGAGCAGAACCCTCCGTGTGCCCACCAGGGCCTCGCGACTTAGATCAAGGTTTTCCCCCATCAACTCGCGCTGAGCCATGCGCAACATCTGCCGAGCCGCCGAACGGTAAACTGGGTTGTGCGGATGATCGACAGGGCCCTGCTCGGCCCACCTCAACTCGAATTGCTCGTCGAACTCGCTGGTGCGTGCCGCCGGCGCCGCCGCGTTCATCCATTTGAGCGTCGACCGGATGACCGAAAGGCCCGGTCGGACCGTGATCGCAACCGCAACACATCCTCATAATAGAAGCGTCTCGGACATTTCTCGTAGCGTTCGATGGCCTCGACTGCGATGCCTTGGGATGAGTCGAACTCGCCAGAGAGTGGCGGATAGGCGGGCTAGTCTTCCGGATGAGTTCGTCCAGAGCGCTGATTGCCGCCTTGTCGACCAGGCTATCGAGAGGGTCCAAGTCGTTCATGGTCGTTGAGGCGCTGGCGACCATGCGCGGCTTGGGTTTGTCTTTGAGCTTTGCACGCTGCTTGGTGGTCTGGCTGGCGATCGAACCACTGAGGTCGATCTCGAGGTATTCCGACATCCGGGTCGGCGTCTCGGTGAGTATCAGCTTCACCAGGTGAGTCCTGACCTCGCCGGCGATTTCGTCGACGTCGGTTGGACTGAACCCGCGGCAGTTCAACGCCACGATCTTGCCGGCGCGGGTCATGACCTCGCGCACCAGGCGACCAGTCGGCTCGCGCCGCTTGCCGCCGTTGCGGGCGAAGTAGACGAGCGTCTGGGTTTTCCATCTCGAGGGCGCCTCAAGCAGCATGGCGCCCGACCTGTCAGACTGGAGGACCTCGGCGATTTCCTCTTCGACGTCGGCAAATCGCGTGTACGGACGGCCGTCTCTCTCCCGTACCGAGGTTAGTGGCACGGGGCGAAGCATGAGTGCATCTGGTGTCGACGAGTCAATCATATCCCCCTCAAGCCGGCATTATGCTGAGTCGGAAAAAGCGCAGGAAGGATTTTTTTGAAGAATTCGCGAAAATCTTTCGGCTAGCAATCAAACAGCGCCCGGCCCGGCTTGGACGGTCACTCAGCCTAGGATTGTCGCGACGAGGCTATCGCGGACGGCGGATGAGCGGGATATGAGCAAAGCCGTTATGGCGCTGTTCGTTGTTTGTTCGCTGAAGGTCGCATAAGATTGCAGAGAGGAATGCGTTCGGAACGGATCTAGCCGTAACGGACCTTTCCATTCGGCCAACCTCAATGACTGAAAACGGGCGAGTTGCAGACGTTCGGCATCAGCCGCCCGAACCCAGATAGCGGAGTGATATTGAGCAACACCCCATCTCGGCCTGTGATCGTCGCAATGCCGGCTGGGAGTAAGGGCGGCGCGCTAACGGTTCTAGGGATCTATCTCGCGGGATTGCCACGTATGTTTTGATCGGCCGCCGTGGGTCTCAGTGGTGCCGGATCGATAGCAATGTTCGGCCGACTACCCTTCAGGTCGCCCTCACGCCAATTCGACATGCCACCGAAAGAAACTATTGGTACGTGTTGGCTCGTGGTTCGATGTTGGCAATCACCTTGAAAGGGTGGGCTTCCTGCCGCGCTTCATCGAGCAGCTTCCCGAGCAACTCCCGCTCCACTTCCGTCACCCGCTCATCGACTTCGAACCGGACGGCTTGCTGGTCGCGCACTATTCCAACACCATGGACGCCGCACTTGCCGAGGTACTTGGCACTCAGCTTTGATTTGGCATCTTCAAGCGATTGCGGCAACATCCGCTCCGTCGACTAACTCGATCTCAAGTTCAGACAGCACATCACTTATTTGGTTTGCGACCCCATAATTTCCAGATGGAGGACCGGCAAAATACAATCCAACACCCCGCTTCTGGCCCAATTCGACCACTAATGAGCCACTGTCGCCGCCAAGCCCGAATGCCGGCGCGCCAGAGACGGATTCAATACGAATTTGATTCTGGAACAATCCTACGATGCTTGCATCACTGTGATCCATCCCAATCAAGGCGTCGTAGGCGATGTCGGTAACGATGCCTTCAGTATAGCCCGTCGTCCGCCCATGCTTGCAAACGCTCATCCCAACAGCTGTAACCGCTGTTCCATTGATGCTTCCGATTGTACATATCTCGGGCCGCCATTGGATATCAGGCGCAAACTTCGCGATCGCCCCGTCCACTCTGTTCGGCGCGCCTGACAGGTCGATGGGAGTAAATCGCACTAAGTCAGCCACATAGGCCTGGCTATCGCCCCCATCCGCTGGGCCAGGCTGATAAATATCGTCGCCCGGATAGCCTTTGTTCACGTTGGCTAAGACGTGATTGTTGCTAAGAATATAAACTTGCTGTGCACTATCGCCTTGTCGACGCGAGCGACAAAAGTAACCGAGTGTCCCTGCAGTGATATCACGGTGGGCCACGCTTATGCCTGCAACGAGAGGCCTCTGTTTCCCTTTCCGTGAGTCAGAACACGTCGGAGCAGCCGACGCTGAAGCAGCCTGTCCCGCTGCCGTTTTGGGTCTGCGCGCCAATGCAAATGCAGGAGCGGATTCAATAATGTCGGTGGGGATACCATCAATTGTTTCGGGAATCCGATCCCTGGGGGACAACAGGCTCGGCGCGATTTTCTGAACAACGTGAACACGCACAACCATATCGTCTGTCGTAGCCTGCCCGTTCACAAACTTGTGCCCTATACCGACTGCGTGGACATTGAGGCGCGCTCCGGCCACCGCCTCATCCACACTCATCGTTTGAACACGTGCAACAACCTTGCTCCGAAAACCCAGCGGAAGATAACGCGCGCTTAAAGACTGTTTAGCCTCGAGTACGTCCATCTAAGCTATCCTTATTCGGGCACGGCTTTGTTTAGAACTGACAACGCGCCAGCGGCGCGGCGGTTTCAGGCTTCGCCCTAAATGGTATCGACCATAGGAAATCTGTCTGAACGTAGAAGGGCTTGCTGTCTTTCTCGAATTTCTTCCCGCGCCAGAGGATGCGTACGCTTCGACAGCCCGGCAACGCGGCGTCGAGGCTACGCAATTCTTCCTCCATTTCCGCCTTGAGCGCGGCGGTGAAGGCGCGGGCATCCATCGACAGACCCAGATCGGCGTAATATTCGGCCCGGCGACGATCGAAATCCTTCGGCAAGTCATCGTCCGGATTGCGGTGACGATCGGCGCCAACCACCCAGATCTCCTTGGCTCGGATGCGCTCGCGCAACGCCTGCAGGACGCAAAGCTCGTAATCGATCAGGTTGATCCGTCTGCCGCCCGCAATCATGAAACCCCGCCATTTAGCCGGAACCACGCCGTCAACTGGAACGCCGTCCCCGATGCTGAGCAACCGGCGGCCCTCGCGTCGCGCCCGACGAATCCATGCCAACGCATTCAAAACGGGCCGGTGCGCCGCATTGTTCGAACGGACCCACCTCGGCGAGAGAAGCGACGGAGGATATCTGAGCCATCCCGGGGACGCATTCGCTCCAGTAATTGTATCCCGTACCGCTCGTGTTTGCAGCGTCGCGCGCGGTTGGCAAAGCAACGCGCGATCCGAGCCGAATTACCGCAATGTTGCTGGCTGGAGCCGTCTATGGATCAAAATTCTGATGTGCCGACCTTATGTCAAGCATTGTTTCCCTGTGGCGTCTGCGAGGCGCTCGATCCGCGGCAACTGGTGGGATTCCCCAAGACATCCTCGAAGGCGCGCCGTCGCTGCGGACGTTCAAGCGAAGGGCGAGACTCCGAACAGCCAGCCGTGCAGCCAGAGCCCGAACAATGCGAAAGCCACCAAGCCGATGCCCACAGCAATCAGGTCGCTACGCGGTCGCACGACCGCGGGTGCCGGATCGCCGCGTGGAATGACGGCAATGAGATCGACAATTGCGTAAACCAGAAATGCTCCGAAGACTAGGAGCGAGGCAAGGTCGCCATTGGCCAGGAGGTGGCCGATGGCCCAAAGGATGATGCCCACCAGCGTCGGGTGCTTCAGCCGATGCTTGATTGAACCCGTGGGCAAGTAAGCGGCTGCCAGAAAGACGAATGCGGCGAGCACCAACACCGACGCGACATGGCGGCCCCAAGAGGGCGGCTCGTAGATCTCAGGCGCATTGGGCCGATAAAGACTCCAGCCCCAGACGATCAGCACGAAGCCGATGATCGATAGGAGCGAATAAAGTCCCTTCCAGCGCCGCTCGTTTGTGGCGATTTGCTCATCACGAAAGCTGCCGGCGGCGATCCGAACAGAATGGATTCCGAAGAAGACCACGAGGCCGAAAACCAGTACTAGCATAACACCTCCGAGGTTCGGCGCGTCGGCGGGAAGGAAGGCTTGCTTACGCTCTCGCTCGAGTTGCCGGCTGCATATGCGCAAAACGGATCCTGCGAACGAGATGGTCAGAGTAATATATCAGGGACCCGCAATCTTGGAATGGGCTAAGCTGCCGATTGGCACGGCACCGCACGTTTGACACCTGCCAGTCGCCGCCTTCGCGCGGCGCCACTCGGCCGTCGGTCTTCAAAGATTCGGCTGTGCGCCACCTTTCGGGTCCTTCGCCCAATACGGGATCAGACCCCACCGCCAGGGCAGTGACAGACACCGCTATGACAATCGTTCTGGCTGGTGGCGAAAGCGTGTGTAAGTCTTGTCCTCCAAGTGGCCGTCGATCTCGGCTACAGTCCCTCGACGGTCTTCCTACACTTGGGCCGGCTGCGAGGAGTTGGACGACGTCGCAGGGATGGCTTCGCCGAACTGCTGGACCACGGCTCGATCGAGATCACATTCGCATCACAATGGCGACGAGGCCATCCTCCAGGCCAAACGTGATCCTTCTTCAACGGCCTGCTAGGGCCTTCCGCCCACTGTTCCCGAGCCAAGGGCGTCATAAGGGAGCCATTCTTGCAATCGGCCTTAGCAATGGGACGCAGTTCGCGTGACGTGCTATGCTTTGAGGCGGGAGATGCGGCGGTCGCCGAAGCGCCCGCACGCCTCCTTGTCTATGGGAGGATAACATGGCTTACTATGTGCTGCTCACCAACTTCACGGATCAAGGGGCTAAGACAGTCAAGGACACCGTTAAGCGTGCTGAAGCATTCAAGGAGATGGCGGCCAAAAGCGGGGTCAAAGTGCATTCGCTTTACTGGACGCTCGGTCAGCACGACGTGGTTGCGATTGCCGAAGCCGACGATGATATTGCCGCGACCGCGCTCAGCTTATCGATAGCTTCGCTCGGCAACGTCCGAACGCAGACCCTAAGGGCTTTCGACGCCAACGATATGGCAAAGATCATTGCCAAGATGGGCTGAAAAAAGAAGCGACAATAAAGATCGCGCCGACCGTTGGCGCAAGCAAACGGCCGACGCGACCGCGCCGATCCACAGTTCCGGGTTTCAGGCACGTGACCTGTGGGCGCGGGCTTCGGAAGAGATGGTTTACGTGGTTTGTGACTCAGTGCTTCCGGGAGGCTTCCCTGGAATGTCTGAGCCGGCGGCGACCGTGTCCTCGACGTCGGCGATCTCACCGTCTTGGCCGTGGCGCCGGGTAGGCGATGCAGCGAGAGCGTTCATCGTTCTTCATCGTTCAATGGAGGGGTGAGGAGGACCGGGCGGGACCAAGGAGAATCATATGTTCAGCCATGTAAAATTCGCCCATCTGCCAGTGCGCGACCAGGATCGCGCGATCGCATTCTATCGCGACAAGGTAGGGCTTAAGGTCGCGACGGATGCTCCCTATCGGGACGGTCTCCGCTGGATCGAGCTGGCCGTCGGGGAGTCGCCCACCCATCTGCTTTTCACAGAGCGGCCCGACGACACGCCCGGCGAGACGCCACCTACAGCGGGGGCTCGACGGCGCTTCCATGCACGCGGCGAGCGGTGAGCGAACCTTTTCGAGTTGACCCCCGACCTCCTGGTTAAGCCGGTCCCAACTTGCCTGGGACGGCCATTCATAGCTGAGCCGGTCGATGATGGCACTGCGAACCTCATGCTCGAAGTCCTCTTGCTGCCGAGTGCAATTCTAATTACACCCGATGTCGGGGCGGCCTATGAACGGCTGACAGAGCGCGGCGTGGAGTTCACGCAACCGCCGTCGCCGGCACCTTGGGAGCCAGGCTCTCCCGCCTTCCAGAGCTCGACGATCTTGTCGGCGAGATCCGCATCTTTGTAGGCTTCACTGTAAGTCCCGAGCGCTTCATTGAGTGGAAACACCGCGACCAGATGATCTGATTTCTCGCAGAAATCCTTCCAGGCCTTGTCCTGGGCGATGCACATGACCAGCTTCTTCCGCTGCTTTGCATAGGCCTCCAGGCACAGTAGTGCGGCTGCGTCGGGAAATTCCTTTTTGCGGGGTTGGTTCTTCGCGAAGGGCGTCTCGACTGCGAAATACCGGCGGAACAGTTCCGTCAGCCCGTCCGGCGTATCGGCGACCTTGATCACCTCCGCCCCCACGGTCGCGACGAAATCATCGAACTCGGACTTTGCGAATTCCGCCGGATCCTTGTCCAGAAACAGGGTCGCTTGTTCACCGCCGGCGCTTTGGCGATGCCATTTGAGATTGTGGTTACGCAGTGCGGTCTTCAGAGCCCGCTGCGTGTCCGCCGCCTCGACCTCGAGGTGAGACATCATCTCGCTCGCAATCACGTCGGTTATCAGGATCGGTGTTTTCCTGGTCTTGATCTGCGCGATCGACCGGAAATCCGTGCGCCTGAAATCTTTTTGTTTGCTGTCGAAGACGGTGGTGTCAATCGTTACTGCGCCGCAATCCGACCCTCACCGATCGCAACAATCAATTCCTCGCGAGACATTGTTGGCATCTAGAGTTCTGCTTTCTTTCCTCATACGAGGGAATCCGCCTATCGCACCATCACTGCGCCGCTCATGGTCTGGAGCCTCGAACCCCGCCTTGGCATCATCCACGGAAAGATGAAGATGCCAATGCCATGCGCCATTCGCGGTCAAGAAATCAGCGCATCGAGCGCAACGGTGGATGCCAACGACTCCTATGGCGCGGAAGGCAACGAGACCTCGTTGCCCAGACGATGTCTACTTTCAAACAGAGGCAACGACTTCCTCTATGACCGACTGTGGGGCGCGAAGTGACCGTTCCGAGTGTCCGGCGCAAAGTCCGTTTCCAGGCGAAGGCAAAGCTCGTCTGAACGACCGAAATGATGGCGCATTGCTGCGTGTGGCTCGTTTGACTCAAGGGTTATCCGATAGACACCCACCGGTTATTTAGTGCGCCGTTTCAAGTCATCCCTCGTCACGCGGACTTCGGCCTCTACATCGTCGCCTCGATAGATGTAACTGGTTTCATGACGTGCATATTGGCCTTCTCGATCGGCACTTAGCCAGTTGAATGACCCTACGCAGAGAAGGTCATCCTCGACGGCGACAATCTTGCTGTGAAGCTTCTCAAGACGGTGCAGCGTGACGCCAATCTGTCTCAGCGCCCCGTCAGCTTCGTCTATCTGCTTGGCGCCACCAGGCGTCAGGTCGGCGTTCAACAAGGGGTCGGCGTAGATGTCGATCTTGGCACCCCGGGCGGCGGCTAACTCCAAGGCCTTCAAAATGCCTGTACGCTCCATCGTTCGCAGCTTGATCCAAGGGCTTACGATCAGATAGCGGCGCGCGTCGGCAGACAACACATCCAACAGGAACGCGTCATGTTGTGCAGCGTCACGCAGACTTTGCAACTCTCTTTGGCTCCCGTGTAGATCGGCGCGCGGCACCGGATCGAAATTGAGCTCTCGACCAGGTTTATCAAGGAAGGCCGACAACAATGCACGAGGCGAACCAGGTACCGCGCTCGCCAGCACATCCATGTCTCCGAATACTAGAAAACTGTCTTTGGCGCGTGACACGGTTACGTTCAGCATGCTGGGAGAAGCGTCGATGAAACCACCATCGGCATGTTTGGAATAGACAGGAGAAAAAATTACCACCAGGCGCTCGGCACCTTGAAGTGCGTGGACGGTGCCGATTGTTATACCCAAGCGCCCCGAGACTAGGATCTTTTGTGCGGAGCAAGCCCGCTGTAACTCGCGGACCTGAGCTCCAAATGGTGTAACAATGCCGACGATTTCCTCTATTGGGCGATTGTACCGCGCCTCCAAAGAGAGACGGTTTTGAGAGATCCAATTCGCGATGGTGTGAGCTTCGGTGGGGTTTGAGCGGCTACTGCTCGCACGAACCGCCTTTCCGTCGATGTGAACGTATCCCATGGCAGGCAAGAGCGCATCGCTTGGCACGGGCCCGCGACGGGGGCGAAGCTTGCCCTGGTAGCAAAGGGCATTGCTGTACTCAATGATCTCATCATAGCAACGGCGGTGTTCAAACAGCCAAAGGCCCGGACCTAGGTCTGGCCAAGGCGAAATGCGACAGGCTTGTTGGGCGAGCCCCATAGCGCTGCCTGATGTGCTGCAAAGGCCCGTGGCACTGATGCTTTGGATGTCTGCATCCGAACGGAGCAAACCAGCCTCGCGTAAATTCCCAACGTCGACGGGGCGAGGTATGGCGGAGATCGGCTCTATCTGCCTCAAATCGCCGATAACCAGGGCGCGCTTGGCCAAAGCGAAGGCAGCGCCCGCGACCTCGGGCAAGGCCTGGCCCGCCTCATCGATGATAAGTAGGTCGATAAAATCGTAAAGGAACTCATTGGACCATTCGCTTCCGTCTCGGCGGCTGTAAGAAAGCTTCGAAGCGAGGCTGGCGAAGGTTGAAACTGCGCAAGGGGTCAGCATCATGCGCCGATGCCAGCGAAGGACCAAAGCGGATCGGCCTCTTTTCGCGGCAGAGCCGACGATCGCTGCCAAGTCGGCTTCCATCGCCATCAACCAGCGGCCTTCCCAATAATGGGTGGCAAGTCGGAAAAGCTCGAAACGTTGGTTGACGTCAATACGATCCTCCAAGCCCTCCTCCAGCCCATCCCCTCCGTGGAGCGACATCAACGCCTGTTTTCGAGCGGATTGGGCGGCGCTGATCTCCGCCAGCACCTTCCTGATGCGAGTCAAAGCTTTATTTGCCGAGGCATGTTCGCCCTCGGCCTTTCGGAGCGTCTGACCTAGGAGTTGGTCAATCTCAGAGACACGCCTCAGCCCCTCAAACCCGGAAAGACCTCCCAGCGTCAAGCGCGCCCTGAGAACTCGCTTTCGTTCAATGCCCGGGAGAAAGCTGAACAGCGCCAGGAGGCTGGATTCCTGGGCTTGTTGGCGGGCGAACGCAGCGCGGTGGCGTTGCATGCTTTCGACCACAAGCGCCCAGTCGCTGACACTTGCCTGTGCACGCGCTTCTGCTACCGCCGGGTCGGCTCCAAGTAGCTGCGCTTTGTCCATCGCCAAAGATTGATGTTCGAGGCTGCGGTCAGCCTCCTCAAGTTTTGCCACCTGATGGGCAATAGCTCGCTGAATGGCAGCGACATAGTCGGCGACCTCTCCCTGAACGTCAGGGAAAGCCGCTCTGGCAGAAACTAGCCACGCATCTTTCCCTGCCTGAAAGCCATCGATGGTTTCAATCCGAGTTTGGAAGTCCTCGGTTTGATATTTCTCTGCCGCCTCCTGCCGTCGAGAATTTGCAGGCAAGAATATACCAAAGCTGCCGACTTCGGGCAGCCAACGCCCCGCGATCGGCCCGTCGCCAGAGGCGAAATCCTTACCAAAAGCGTCGATGATGTTCGTGACTGCTTGATTGTTGGACGACGTAGCCACTATCACAGGTGGATCACCGCCATTCAATGCTGCACGAACCCAAAGTCCGGCCACCGCCGAAAGAAGGAGGGTCGTCTTACCCGTCCCCGGCGGACCGTTGACGGCGACTACATCGCCTGGCGCTGCAGCGTCCAGCCAGGCGAGAACCTGTCGCTGCTGCTCAGCCAATGGGAAATGGGGATTGGAATGACCCAGACGACGGGCAAGTGCTTTCTCTATCTTGCGGTCAGCGAGCGAAGCCTTCGCTGGTGAGACAATCTTGGCGAGGAGCGGCGCGCCCGGACGATCGGCTAGGATTTTGTCGTATAGGTGCAAGATATTACGCACTGTCGCCGAAGCGTCCTCGGCTAGCTCCAGCAAGCCAAAACCGGCTGCGCGGTAATATTGATCTCCTTCTGGCCAGCCCTTGGCCACGGCGTCCACCATTTTGCGACAATGCGCCAAATAGGCCGCCCAATCCGAAGTGTCGCCCGCTTGCAGCGGCTCCGCAGTCAGGAAGCTATCTAAGGCATCTACAGCACCGATAGTGAACTCGTCAGAAGGTAGCGGCGTCAGCAAGTCACGCGCAATCGCGTTGCGTCGCGGCGAGATCTTGCCCTCGCGGTCAAGCAGTGCCTCGGTAACCACAGGCGCGCCCAATTCGGGAAGGCCGTCGATGCTCACCGCACCATGTGACACGCGCCTTGCCACTACTAGCGGCCAAAAGCGGACCCCAACAGTCTTAGCTTTTGCTTCCCCCTTGAATAGTCGATTGACCGACTCCCTAGGCAGCAGGCCATTCCTGAGGGTCTCCGGAGAGAGTTCGATAAACCGTTGGCGATCCCGTTGGCTGAACTTGCCCTCTCCCAGGGCTCCGTCAGCCAAAGAAGTGCGCCAATAACGCAGTACGGCATCCACGCTTCTATTCACAAATGTGGCCCCTTGGTAGCGAGTGATGATTGAAATTGATCGGTCCCCGACACCCGATCGTGTATCCAGATACGGTCAAGCTGTACATGCACTTTCCGAGCGTCTGCACGGCCTTCTCGCGACCAGATCGTGGAGGACTTCGCATGTATTCTGACCTACAATGTTTCAGAACCTTCCGAGTGATTGCGCTTCGCCTTTTGGCACGATGAGGGCGACGCCAGACAATCCGTGTCGGAGTTGAGGATCGCTAAGCTAGCGTTGAGCTCTGAGTAAATTCAGCAACCGGTACTGGCCGAACCCGAAGGTTTGAGCCCACTCCAGGCGCTCCGCGTTGTCCAACACTTTTTCCATGGAGCCTTCCGTCGGCCCCGGCGTCTGCAATCGGTCATGGTGGAGGCGCGCAACCGGAAGATCTCGGATAGTCTCGGGGATAAATGCTCGCGCCCGTGGTCCGTAGCAAACGGATTAGCCGTCGCTAAGCAAGGGGCGGACCGTCAGCTACTAGGAAAGCACCGGCGGTTTTAAATGTCCGAGAGTGGGCGCTAAGCGGTCGCGGCACGAGGAACGAAGGTCACCAACGGATCATTGTCGACTACGAGCTTTTAGAGGTGCAGACTGGCAGGCCGGCGACAAGTTAGTTCATGAGGTCCTTCTCCAAGGCTCGCACGGTAGCAATTGGTCCGATTCAATATTCGGTTCGGCTGAGCATGGCGCGGAAGGCGGCCGCGGAGAGATGGCGGCATAGTCGCTTTAACTCGGGAGGTCGCCCAGCCAGCTTTTATTTATTTATTTGGTTGCGAAGAGTCCAATGATCTGTGTCGTTGTCCAAACTTCTGTGTCGTCCGACATTAATGGCGCACCCGACAGGATTCGAACCTGTGACCTCTGCCTTCGGAGGGCAGCGCTCTATCCAGCTGAGCTACGGGTGCTTTCAGAATCGACGATCCGGAAAACGAACCAGCCGGGTAACCGGCCAGCCACGGCTTCTTAGCGGAAGCAGGCGCAGGCTTCAACGGGCAAGTGGCGGGCGGCAGGCTGCGAACTCGGAATAACGCATTTTTCGGATTCCACGGAGGGCCACGATCTGGGAGCCTGCCATGACCCTCGAAGGTCCGAGAAGCAAGCGAAGGCCGGCAAACCTGCGGTTTTGTCGGACCTATGAAGAATGGCGCCGAAGCCTGAAATGAAAAACCCGCCCTCGGCGGGCGGGCGCAAATCAGCACTGTGAATAAATTCCTAGTATAATTGCCGTCACCTGTCAAGTTGAAACCACCACACCGATCAAGAGCTCGCCCCACATCACTGCCGAACGTCCCCCTCACTGCTCCCCGGCATACAGCAACCTTGTCGTCGTGTTCGATGCCGGCGACAGGTTGCGCTGGATCAGCGCCTCGACGTGGTCATTGCGCTGGCGCGCGCTGTCGGCGCCCATCACCACGAGGATCAGCCGGCGGCCGTCGGCATCGTAGGAGGTGACGATGTTGAAGCCTGAGGCTCTGATGTAACCGGTCTTGATGCCGTTGACGCCGCGGACGCGGCCGAGCATGTCGTTGTGGCCGCGCACCAGCCTGCCGCGGAACATGAAGTCGCTTTCGGAGAAATAGTGGAAATGCTGCGGGAAGCGGGCGCGCAGCGCCGTGCCGAGCACCGCCATGTCGCGCGCCGTCGTCAGCTGGCCGGCGTCCGGCAGGCCCGACGCGTTGCGGAAGACGGTGCTGCGCATGCCGATCTGGCGCGCTTTGGCCGTCATCATTGCGGCAAATGCGTCTTCGCTGCCGCCGAGATATTCGGCGACGGCGACCGCCACGTCATTGGCCGATTTGACGGTGATCGCCCGGATCGCCGATTCGACGTCGATCGTCTCGCCGCGCCGGAAGCGCAGCTTGGTCGGCGGCTGCCTGGCGGCGTTGGCCGAGACCGGGATCAGCGTCGTCTTGCTGATGCGGCCCTGCTCCAGCGCCTCGAACAGCAGGTAGAGCGTCATCATCTTGGTCAGTGACGCCGGATAGCGCGGCGCCGTCGAATTGGCCTCGAACAGCATCTTGCCGCTGCTGCCATCGATGACGATGGCTGCATATTTCTGCGCCGGCGCCGGCACCGCCAGCATGGTCTCCGTCGGCGTCGTCGCGCAGCCGGCGACGAGCACCAGCAGCGCCAGCGCCGCGGCAAATTTCTGGATGAGCGGAAAGTGGCGCGGTTTGGACACTGTTCTGAAGGTAAGCTGTTGCTGAAACGAATGGGAAACTAGCGTAACCCGATTGCCCCGTCTATTTCGTTAACACCGGTCTTCAGGGTAATCGCTTCAGGTTTGAATTCGCCCCGCTCCTGGCGTTGGCGCCGCCCCTCACCTGCCTGCCGGCATCCTCTCCCCGTATAGCGACGGGGAGAGGGCGCTGTCATCGACGGTTTCGCCAATCACCGGCGTTTGCAAGAAGGGCGCCGGCATTGCGGCCAGCTTCTTTCTCCCCGTTTACGGGGAGAAATGCCCGGCAGGGCAATGAGGGGCAGCGCCGCCAGCCGGCAATGATCGCTCCCACAGGGTGCTCCGGCGTCTTTGATGTGAAATGCCCATCACCCAGCTTGCGCTGCCGGCGTCATGCGGGTTTGCTGGCGCCGGCAGAATCAGCAGGTGCGCCATGGATACGCTCACGATCAAGGCAAAGGGCATTTCGGTAACGGTCGATCTCACCGTCGGCCATCTCGCCGACATGACGGTCGATATCGACGGGCGCCGGCTAAAACCGCTGCATCGCGCGCCGTGGATCGACGAGCCGCGCGAGACGCTGCCGCAAGACCTGCCCGCCGGCACCGTTCGCCTGTCCGGCGATTTCCTCTGCGCGCCGTTCTCACGCAGCGATGTCGAGGAAGCACCCCTGCATGGCTGGCCGGCCAACAGCCGCTGGGATGTCGTCGCCTCCGAGGCGACTGCCGAGGGCTGGCGGGCCGTTTTCAGGCTGCAGCACAAGGTTATGGGCGCGACGGTCGAGAAAATCCTCACCTTGCGCGACAACCATCCCTTTCTCTATCAGGAACATGTTTTTTCCGGCGGTTCGGGCGCGATTTCCGTCGCCCATCATCCGATGACGGCGATGAAGGACGGCGGCAGGCTGGCTTTTTCGCCGAAGCGGTTTGCGGCGACGCCGGACGACCCGCTCGAGCCCGATCCGGCCCGCGGCCGTTTCCGCTTCGCCTGTCCCGCGCGTTCCGCCGACTTGACGCGTTTTCCCGCCGCCGATGGCGGCACGCTCGACCTGACCGACTACCGCATGGACCAGAGCCGAGAGGATTTCGTCACGCTGGTCGAGGCCGACCATGGCGGACCGGGCTGGACCGCGCTGGCGCGCCAGGCGGAAGCCGATCTCGTTGTGGTGCTGAAGAACCCGGCCGAGCTGCCGGTCACCATGCTGTGGATCAGCAATGGCGGTCGCGACTACGCGCCGTGGAGCGGCCGCCATCGCGGCGTGCTCGGCATCGAGGACGGCCGCACGGCGCTCGGCCATGCCGCGTCGCTGGGTGACAACTGGCTGAAGCGGGAAGGGGTGGCGACCGCCTTTGCCCTTGGCGAAGGCCGCAATGTCTCGTTCCGCCACGTCATCGGCGCCTTGCCTCAAGAAACCGGCGGCGAGCCGCCGCGCGACATCGCCACCGCGCAGGGGCACATGCGCATTGCGGCTGCCGACGGTTCGACGCGAGATGTCGCTTTCGACGGCGATTTCCTGCGGATTGGCCAATCGGTTCCTGTCTGATTGGTCTGTGCGCAGGCAGTCATTGCGGGCGCTTGCGCTGCCCCTCACCTGCCTGCCGGCATCCTCTCCCCGTATAGTGACGGGGAGAGGGGCGCTCTCATCGCCGGTTTCGCCAATCACCAGCGTTGCAGGAAAGGCTCCAACGCCTCGGCCAGCCCTTTCTCCCCGTCACTATACGGGGAGAAATGCCCGGCAGGGCAATGAGGGGCGGCGGCGACCTCGACAACTGGTCGATCTTTCTCCCGTATAGTGACGGGGAGAGGGGCGCTCTCATCGACGGTTTCGCCAATCACCAGCGTTGCAGGAAGGGCGCCAACATCGCGGCCAGCCCTTTCTCCCCGTCACTATACGGGGAGAAATGCCCGGCAGGGCAATGAGGGGCGGCGCCGACCTCGACAATTGGTCGATCTTCCCGCGTTTGAAATTCCCGCGAACTATCGCCAAGATGCGATCCAAACACCCAGCCAGAAGGGCCCCGATGTCCGAGATTGCCCACCTCGCCGCCACCATCTTCAAGCGCGCCGGCAAGGCGCGGCGTTTTGTCGTTGCCATCGCCGGTCCTCCGGGCGCCGGCAAGTCGACGCTTTCGGCCCGCCTGCATGAACTGCTGCCGGAAGGTGCGGCCGAAATCGTGCCGATGGATGGCTTCCATTACGACGATATCGTGCTCGAGCAGCGCGGCCTGCGCGCGCGCAAGGGCGCTCCGGAGACCTTTGACTTTGCCGGTTTCGAAACCTTGCTGAAGCGCATCCGCGCGGCCGAGCCCGACATCGCCATTCCGGTGTTCGACCGCAGCATGGAGCTCTCTCGTGCGGCCGCTTCGATCATCGCCGCCGACACCAAGTTCATCCTGGTCGAAGGCAATTATCTCTTGCTTGACGAGGAACCCTGGTCGCGGCTGGCGCCGCTGTTCGATTTCTCGATCTTCGTCGATGTGCCGCGCGCCGAGCTCGAGCGCCGGCTGTTGGAGCGGTGGCATGAGCATGGCCGCTCCGACGAGGACGCCCGCGCCTGGATAGCCTACAACGACATGCCCAACATCGACCGCGTGCTTGCCCGCCGCCGCCCCGCCGATCTGGTGATCGGCGATCACGCCTGATTTGCGGGACAGCCCGCGCCGGAACCTTAGGACTTTCCGGCCGTTATGTCAGATACGGCAATGATGCTGACATGAGGAAAACTGTCCAATGGCAACTCCGATGGCAACCAACGCAAGAAAGCCTGCGCCCCGCAAGGGCAGGGCAACTCGATCAAAGGCAACTGAATCAAAGACAGGCGCTGGCCCGGCGGTCGCCGCCCGCTCCAAGGATGCGGCAAAGCCCACCTTTGGCAAGGCAGCACCGAAGAAAGTGACACCGACCGCAGCTAAGGCCACGGCAAAACCCGCCAAGCCGAGGAAATCGGCAAGCGGTGGCAGCTCGATGGCAGATAGTGCAATGCGCACGGTCAAAACGACGGCCAATGTCGCGGCCGGTGCGGTTGTCGCCACCGCCAGGAGCGCTGCATCCCTTGCCGCTTCCGTCATGGGCAAGGGCGGCTCAAAATCCAAAGCCAAGACAAAGTAGGCCCAGCCTTTTCTCGGCGCCTGCGGCCCGTTGAGCTAGCCCCGGGCGGGGATACTAAGACCCTTTTGCACCGCCGGCCGGGCAAGGCCGCGTTCCAGCCATGCCGCGACATTGCGAAAGTCGTCGAAGCCGACAAGTTCCCTTGCTTCGTAAAAACCAATCAGATTGCGCACCCAGCCCAGCATCGAGACATCGGCGATGGTGTAATCGTCGTCCATGATCCAGCTGCGGCCTTTCAGCCTCGTCTCGAGCACACCGATCAGCCGCCGCGATTCGTCGCGATAGCGCGCCAGCGGTCGCTTGTCGGCGATCTCGCGTCCGGCGAATTTGTGGAAGAAACCGACCTGCCCGAACATCGGCCCAATCGAGGCCATCTGGAAGAACACCCACTGGATCGTTTCGTAACGCCGCACCGGGTCGGCCGGGACCAGCTTGCCGGTCTTGTCGGTGAGGTAGAGCAGGATGGCGCCGGATTCGAATAGCCCGATCGGCCTGCCGCCCGGGCCGTTTGGATCGATCATCGCCGGGATCTTGCCGTTGGGGTTCAGCGACAGGAATTCCGGCGTCCAGCTTTCTTTCTTGCCGATGTTAACCGCATGCGCCTCGTATGGCAGGCCGAGTTCCTCCAGCGCGATCGACACCTTCACCCCGTTCGGTGTCGGGAACGAATAGAGCTGGATGCGGTCGGGATGGCTGGCCGGCCAGCGCGTGGCGATCGGAAAGGCGGAAAGGTCGGTCATCGAAACTCCTGGGCGGGGATTTTCGCGCGGAATCGCGCGGTCGTGGCGAGTGGCAACAAGTCTCGCCGTATCTGGGGAACCGGTTGCGGTCAGACCGCCTTGAACGCCAGCACCGCATTGGTGCCGCCGAAGGCGAAGCCGTTGCTGATCGCCGCGCGCACCTTGCGCTCGCGCGCCACATTCGGCGTGATGTCGAGATCGCAATCGGCGTCGGTTTCGCGAAAATTGGCCGTCGGCGGCACGATGCCTTCGCGGATCGCCATCACGCAGGCGATCAGCTCCAGCGCGCCCGAAGCGCCGAGGCAGTGGGCATGCATCGATTTGGTCGAGGAGATCGAGAGCCTGTGGGCATGGTCGCCGAAGACGCGCTTGATCGCCGCCGTCTCGATCTGGTCGTTGGCCTTGGTGCCGGTGCCATGCGCATTGATATAGTCGATGTCTTCCGGGTTGAGCCTGGCATCGACGAGGCAGAAGCGCATCGCCGCCTCCGGCCCTTCGATGGTCGGCGCGACGATGTCGGACGCATCGCCGGAAAGGCCGGCGCCGGCAATTTCGGCGAGAATCGTGGCGCCGCGCGCCATGGCATGCTCGTAGGTCTCCAGCACAACCATGCTGGCGCCTTCGCCGAGCACCAGACCCTGGCGATCGGCCGAAAACGGCCGGCACGAGTCGGGCGCCAGCACCCGCAGCGCCTCCCAGCCTTTCAGGATGCCCCAGACCAGCGGCGCATCGGTGCCGCCGGCGAGCATGACATCGGCGCGGCCGAGCCTGATCTGGTCGACCGCCGAGGCAATGGCGTGATTGGACGAGGAGCAGGCCGAGGTGATGCCGAAGACCGGCCCGCGCAAGCCGAGATTCATGCTGACATGGCCGGCCGCAGCGCCCGGCATCACTTTCGGCACGGTGAAGATGCCGGTGCGGTTCTTGCCTTCGAGCAGGATGGCGCGATAGCTCTCTTCGATCGCCTCCCAGCCGCAGACGCCGACGCCGACGATGGCGCCCATCCGGTAGGTGTTGGCTGCGTGCGGGTTCAGCCCGGCTTGTTGCGCGGCCTCCCGCGCGGCGATCGTCGCCAAAAGGCTGAAACGGTCCATCGACACGACCTGCTTGCGCTCGATGCCGTGATCGGGAAGCGTCCTGATTTCGCAGCCGACCCTGATTTTCAGGTCATGCAGCTCCGAATTGACGATCGGGCCGATGGCCGAGCGGCCGGCGCGCATCTCGCCCCAGATCGCAGGCACATTGGTGCCGAGCCCGCATAAGCCGCCGATGCCGGTAATGACGACGCGCTTGTGCATTCAGTCAGGCTTTTTTCGCGATCAGCGCGCGAACCGCCTCGACCATGTCGCCGACGTTCTTCAGGTTGCTCCAGGCATCGACCGTGTTCATCTCGATCTCAATGCCATACTGTTCCTCGAGGTCGAAGATGATCTCCGTCAGTTCCAGCGAATGAATGCCAAGTGAGGTCAGTTCGGTGCTGGTGGTGATTTCTTCGCCACCGGGCTCGGCATGAGCCTTGATCTTCGCGATGATGTCCGTTGCCAGCTGGTCAGCCATTCGGTTCCTTCCCCAACCTTGTCGTTTCTCGACGCCAACTGATCAGCGCCTCTTTTTCCCCAGGCTCAAATCGTCATCATCGCCTTTTATCCCGCCAGGCGCTGTGTGACCGTACCAAGACGGCTCCTCTATAGAAACCGAAACGTTGTCAAGCAACAAGCTATATGTCGACAAAGCCGGCGGTGTGGTCTGGATTTGAGGTTCCTACGACTTTGATGGCACCGGCGGTTAGAAACCTCAAATCCAAACCACACCAGAATGCTATAAGTTGCTCATATGGCTTTGAATCCGAAATTCGTTCATTACGCTGCTCCAAAGTGATGCGAATTTCGGATTCAAACCATATGAGTGTGGTTATCGTTGGCGCCATGGATATGATCGAACGTGGCCTGACCTTTGTGCCGCCGGCCCAGCGCGTCGCCGGAACGGCGCAGCTCGGCTGTGACAAGAATGGCGGCCGCACGCGTCTTCGGCGGCTTTATCAGGATGGTTCCGCCAAGATCCGCATGCCGGCCGTCTCGGCCGATCCGCTCGAAGCCGTCCTGATCAACACCGCCGGCGGGCTGACTGGCGGCGACCGCCTCGGCTGGGAGGTCGATGTCGGCGCCGGCGCCTCCGCCACCATAACCACCCAGGCCTGCGAGAAAATCTACCGCGCCGCGTCCGATCGCGCCGAGGTGCGGGTGAAGCTGACGGTCGGCGCTGGCGGCCGCATCGCCTGGCTGCCGCAGGAAACCATCGTCTTTGATCGATCGGCCTTTGCCCGCAGGCTCGACCTAGAGCTTGCCGCCGATGCCGAGGCACTGGTGCTCGAGGCGACCGTCTTTGGCCGCCTCGCCATGGGCGAACGCGCGGCGCACGGCAATTTCCATGACCGCTGGCGCGTCAGCCAGGACGGAGCGCTCGTTCATGCCGAGGATTTCCGCATCGGGCCCGGCATTGCCGCCATTCTCAGCCGTTCCGCCGTGGCCGACGGCGCCGTCGCCATGGCGACGGTGCTGATGATCTCGCCGCGGGTGGAGGCTTTGCTCGATCCGGCCCGGGAGATTATCGGCGGCCAGGGCGATGCCAGCGTCTGGAGCGTGAAGAAATCTGGCAAGCTTCTTGCGAGGCTGTTTGCCGAGGACGGCTACCAGCTCCGCAAGCGGCTGGTTCCGCTCGTCGAATTGCTCAACGGACGGGCGGGTCTGCCCAAATTATGGTCACTCTGATTCCGATTACGTCATTGCAATTTACGCCATCCTAGGGAAACGCATGAACCTGACGCCAAAGGAAAAGGACAAGCTGCTCATCGCCATGGCGGCGATTGTGGCGCGCAAGCGGCTCGAACGCGGCGTCAAGCTCAATCACCCGGAGGCGATCGCGCTGATCACCGACTTCGTCGTCGAGGGCGCCCGCGACGGCCGCCAGGTCGCCGAGCTGATGGAGGCCGGCGCCCATGTCGTCACCCGCGCGCAGGTGATGGAGGGCATCGCCGAGATGATCCACGACGTCCAGGTCGAGGCGACTTTTCCCGACGGCACCAAGCTGGTGACCGTGCATGAACCGATAAGGTGAGGAGAAGAAAATGCTTGAACTGCGCCCCAACTGCGAATGCTGCGACAAGGACCTGCCGCCTGAGGCGACGGATGCGCTGATCTGCACCTTCGAGTGTACCTTCTGCGCCGATTGCGCGGCAAACGTGCTGGGCGGCGTCTGCCCGAATTGCGGCGGCAATTTTTCAGTGCGCCCGATCCGCCCGGCAGCGATGCTGATCAAACATCCCGCCTCGACAAAGCGCGTCCTCAAGGCCGAAGGCTGCGGCCCGGCCCGCAAGGCCGCGTGACGGCACGATCCTGACAACGGAAGGCATATCGATGGTCCCCGCAACGATCAAACGCACATCGCTCTCGGCGATCCTGCTTCTCGCCGCCGGCCTCGTCTTCGGCGTCTTGTGAGGCTGGCGATGATCCCGGGTGAAATCATCACGGCAGGCGGCGAGATCGAACTCAACAAGGGCCAGCCGACCGTCACCATGAAAGTGGCCAACAGCGGCGACCGGCCGATCCAGGTCGGCAGCCACTACCACTTCTTCGAGACCAATGAGGGGCTGAAATTCAATCGCGACATGGCGCGGGGCATGCGCCTCGACATCGCTGCCGGCACGGCGATGCGCTTCGAGCCCGGCCAGGAGCGCGACGTCACCTTGGTGCCGCTCGGCGGCAAGCGCGAGGTCTACGGGTTCCAGCAGAAGATCATGGGCGCGCTGTGAGATCCAAGGCGTCGAGCAATTTCGGCTCAGCTGGGCGGCTTGGCCGCCGCGTAGATGACGACCTTTCCAGGATCATCGAATTCCACGGCGAGAACGTCTTCGGTCTGCACGCGTCGAGAGTCGATGGCGTTGAACAGCAATGCGTTCGCCTCGATCTCCTCGCGCAGTTCCGCAATGTCGTCCTGATGCTGCTCGACCTTGCTTTCTATCGCCGGCGGCAGACCGCCTTCCGTGCGCGCGGCGTCGGTAAGGAACACGATATCGACTTTGTCGAGCTTGGATGTCTTGCGCACCGTACCGATGTTTTCACGCGTCCGGTCGATCGCCGTGGCGACTTTGCCGGCTTCCACAGCCGTGTTGGTCTCTTCCTGGCCGACCTCCGAGCCGATGATCTTGTTGACCGTATCCGGGCCTTCGAGGCCCTGCGCATTCAGCGCGGCCTGGGGAACGCTCGCCGCGAGAAACGCAGTGGCGGCAATCATATGCAGCCATCTGGTGTCGGGGAAGGTGGTGATCGTCATCGCTCGCTTTCAGAGCCTCTTTCGAGACTCGTTACTAGGCCAAAAAGTCGAAACGTATTCTGCCCTGCGAAGGTTCCCTCCCGGATGCGGCAGGCCGGCCTTGTGCCGGCCCGCCACAGCGCATCGTCAGCTCGCTTTCTTGGTGATCAAGGTCAGCGAGCCATTGGCATCCATGCTGGCGGCAATCACTTGCGCCGAGGTGAGACCTTTGGCTTCGAGCGCGGATTTGACCTGGGGGGTCGCGTCAATCGAGCTGCGCAATTTCTGCAGGCCGTCCTCGCCGCGCTTGGCGATCACTTCGTTGACCTTCGTCTGCGTTTCCTCCGGCAGTTCCTCGATGTCGACGACGTTGACGGTCTGGATCGCCGGCGCAGCCGGCTGAGCGCCAGGCGCCGCGGGAGCGGGCGAAGCCGGCGGCTCGCCGGGTTGCGGCGCAGGCTGTTGCTGGGCGCTGGCAGCGGTCGCGAGCAGGAGGGTGGCGGCGGCTGCGAGAGATATCGTTTTGCGCATGGATCTTCCTTTCCATCGATTGGCAAACGGTCGTTTTGGGGTGACCTTGCCACCTCAAACGTTAAATGGGATCGGAAGGTGTCGCCCAGCGGGTCATTGCGTGACCATAGGATGGCGACAATGTGGAGCCGGGCTTCGCCAAGCCGTGTCTTGGGCCGTATTTCGGGAGCAATTGCTGATGGCTAGAATCACCCGCGCCGCCTATGCGCAGATGTACGGCCCGACCGTCGGCGACAAGGTCAGGCTTGCCGACACCGAGCTGTTCATCGAGGTCGAGAAGGATTTCACCCTTCATGGCGAAGAGGTGAAATTCGGCGGCGGCAAGGTCATCCGCGACGGCATGGGCCAGAGCCAGGTTTCCCGCGCCCAAGGCGCGGTCGACACCGTCATCACCAATGCGCTCGTCGTCGATGCGTCAGACGGCATCTTCAAGGCCGATATCGGCCTCAAGGACGGACGCATCGCCGCGATCGGCAAGGCCGGCAATCCGGACATGCAAAACGGCGTCACCATCATCATCGGCCCCGGCACCGAGATCATCGCCGGCGAGGGCAAGATCCTCACCGCCGGCGGCTTTGACGCGCATATCCATTTCATCTGCCCGCAGCAGATCGAGGAGGCGCTGATGTCAGGCATCACCACCATGCTCGGCGGCGGCACCGGGCCGGCGCATGGCACGCTGGCGACGACCTGCACGCCTGGGCCGTGGCATCTGGCGCGCATGATCCAGTCCTTCGACGCCTTCCCGATGAACATCGGCCTGTCGGGCAAGGGCAACGCGTCCTTGCCGGCCGCGCTTGAAGAGATGGTGCTGGGCGGTGCCTGCTCGCTAAAGTTGCACGAGGACTGGGGCACGACGCCAGCGGCAATCGACTGCTGCCTGTCGGTCGCCGACAACTATGACGTGCAGGTGATGATCCACACCGACACGCTGAACGAATCCGGCTTTGTCGAAAACACGGTGGCGGCGATCAAGGGCCGCACCATCCACGCCTTCCACACCGAAGGCGCCGGCGGCGGCCATGCGCCCGATATCATCAAGGTTTGCGGCCTGCCCAACGTCATCCCGTCCTCGACCAATCCGACCCGGCCCTACACCGTTAACACGCTGGCCGAGCATCTCGACATGCTGATGGTCTGCCATCATCTGTCGCCGTCGATCCCCGAAGACATCGCCTTTGCCGAAAGCCGCATCCGCAAGGAGACCATCGCCGCCGAAGACATTTTGCACGATATTGGCGCCTTCTCGATCATCTCGTCCGACAGCCAGGCGATGGGCCGCGTCGGCGAAGTGGCGATCCGCACCTGGCAGACCGCCGACAAGATGAAGCGCCAGCGCGGTTCGCTGCCGCAGGAGACCGGCGACAACGACAATTTCCGCGTCCGCCGCTACATCGCCAAATACACGATCAACCCGGCCATCGCGCACGGCCTGTCGAACGAGATCGGCTCGGTGGCGGTCGGCAAGCGCGCCGATCTGGTACTGTGGAACCCGGCCTTCTTCGGCGTCAAGCCCGACATGGTGCTGATCGGCGGCATGATCGCCGCCGCCCCGATGGGCGATCCCAACGCCTCGATCCCGACGCCGCAGCCAATGCACTACCGGCCGATGTTCGGCGCCTATGGCAAGGCGATGACAAACTCGTCGGTGACCTTCGTTTCCAGGGCGGCGCTCGATGCCGGCCTGCACGGCAGGCTCGGCGTCGACAAGCAGATGGTCGCCGTCGACAACACCCGCGGCGGCATCGGCAAGCATTCGATGGTGCTCAACGACGCCACCCCGCATGTCGAGGTCGATCCCGAAACCTACGAGGTCCGCGCCGACGGTGAATTGCTCACCTGCGAGCCGGCCACCGTGCTGCCGATGGCGCAGCGGTACTTTTTGTTTTGATTCCTAGCATCGCCTTGGCGGCATCGTTGCCTCAGAGCGTTACGACGGTGCAGAACCTTTGATGGCGGAGGGACAGCGCCCCCCTCTGTCCTGCCGGACATCTCCCCCACTTGGGGGGAGATCGGCTGTCACCACCGCCTTCGCGAACCGCCACTGTCGCAGGAGAGAGCCGTGCGCCAAAGCTGCCAATCTCCCCCCTTGTGGGGGAGATGTCCGGCAGGACAGAGGGGGGCGCGAAGGATCACTACAGATCAGCATTTATCCGGAGCCGCTGCATTCTTCGGCTGATGTCACGGCATGGGATCCCAGGGTCTGCGCCGCGTCGCTTCGCTCCTTGCTCCGCCTGGGACGAAGTGGAGGTGTGTTTTCGGCTAACCTCCAAGGTTTGCGACCGTCGCTTTCGCATCGCATTTGTCGCCGCGTCCTCATCTACCAGATATCGTTTATCCTGCGGCTCTTCGACACGATTGTTTGAGCACCATTGGGGCGGCGGACGCGATAGGCTACGCTTGTTGGGAGAGGCAGTTTTTACATGAAGCTCGACATCCGCACCGATTTCACCAAATTCCCGCGTGCCGTCTCGGTGCTCGCCGCCGGCCAAGCGGGCGCGGTCACGCCATATGACCGTGCCGTGCTGGCCCATGACGAGCGGCATCTGCGCCGCCGCGCCATCGAAACGGCCCGTAGCGACAAGGTGCTGGTCGACCTGCCCGAGCCGGTTGCCTTGAACGATGGCGACCGGCTGGTGCTGGAGGATGGCCGTCATATCGAGATCGTCGCGGCTGAGGAGCCGCTCTACGACATCCGTGCCAGCGGCCCTGTCCATCTGGCCGAGCTTGCCTGGCATATCGGCAACCGCCATCTTGCCGCCGCCATCGAGGCTAACCGCATCCTCATCCTGCGCGATCACGTCATCAAGGCGATGCTTGAAGGGCTGGGTGCAACCGTGAGCGACGTTTCCGAACCGTTCGCACCGATGCGCGGCGCCTATTCAGGGCACAGTCACGGTCATACCCATGCCGAAGCGCATGCACACAGCCACGCTGAAGCGCATTCCGAAACCCAGAGCGAGTCGCACTCGCACAGCCACTCGCACGACCATGACTGATCAGCCTTCCAACATCGCTTTGTTGCGGCTGATGGCGTGGCTGTCGCCTGCCTTCCCGGTCGGCGGTTTTTCCTACAGCCATGGTCTCGAACAAGCCGTGCATGCCGGGCTGGTCGCCGACAGCGAAAGCCTCGCCGCATGGCTGGAGACGCTGGTCGAGATGGGCTCGGGCTGGAACGATGCCGTGCTGTTTGCGGAAAGCTGGCGGCGCGCCCGCCAAGCCAGTGATTTCGCCGAAATCGCTGCACTCGCCGAGGCTTTGGCCGGCTCGCGCGAGCGCCATGCCGAGACCATGCTGCAGGGTGCCGCCTTCCTGAAGGCGGCATCGGCCTGGCCGTGTCAGGTGCTGGACCGTCTGCCGGCCGAGTGCGCCTATTGCGTTGCTGTCGGCGCCGTTTCCGGCGGCAACGCCATTGCCCTGCAGGATGCGCTCTCCGCCTTCCTGCAGGCCTTCTTCTCCAATCTGGTCCAGGCCGCGATCCGGCTCGGCGTCGTCGGCCAGACCGGCGCCACCGCGCTGCTCGCCGGTTTCGAACCGCTGGCGCTCAGCGTCGCCGCCCGTGCTGCCGGCTCGACGCTGGACGATCTCGGCGGCTGCGCCTTCGTCTCGGATGTCATGGCGATGAAGCACGAAACGCAATATTCGCGGCTGTTCCGCTCATGATCGTCCTCGCCTTCGCGCTCTCGTTCGTCCTGCTGCTGATCACCACGCTGCATGTCTATTGGGGCATTGGCGGCATCTGGCCGGGCAGGGACGCTGCCTCCTGCGCCCGCGCGGTGGTCGGCTTTCGCGGCGTCGATGAAATGCCGGCGCCCTTCGCCAGCTTCGCCGTCGCCGCATGCCTCGGCTTGGCGACACTGTGGCCGCTGGCGCTCGAAGGCGTGTTTGCCACGCCCTTTCCCAAGGCCGGGCTTGCCGCGACAGCGCTGCTCATCGCACTGGTCTTCCTGGGGCGCGGCATTGCCGGCTTCACGCCCTGGTGGCGCCGGCTGGCGCCCGAACAGCCTTTCGCGCGGCTCGATGTCAGTTATTATTCGCCGCTCTGCTTGGTTGTAGGGCTCGGCTTTACAGTGCTAGCCATCACGGAGTTCCCTAGATGACACAAGCCAATGGTCCTCTTCGCGTCGGCATCGGCGGCCCCGTCGGCTCCGGCAAGACGACGCTCACTGAAAAGCTCTGCAAGGCGCTGCGCGACGAGTTCTCCATCGCCGTCGTCACCAATGACATCTACACCAGGGAAGACGCCATAATGCTGGCCCGGCTTCAGGCGCTGCCCGAGGATCGCATCATCGGCGTCGAAACCGGCGGCTGCCCGCACACCGCCATCCGCGAGGACGCCTCGATCAATCTGCAGGCGATCGCCGAGATGACCAAGAAATTCCCGGATCTCGATATCGTCTTCATAGAATCGGGCGGCGACAATCTTGCCGCCACCTTTTCCCCCGACCTCGCCGATCTGACGCTCTACGTTATCTCGGTCTGCCAAGGCGAGGAAATCCCGCGCAAGGGTGGGCCGGCGATCACCCGGTCCGATTTCCTGGTCATCAACAAGAGCGATCTCGCCCCTTATGTGAACGTCAATCTCGACGTCATGGAGAGCGACGCCGCCCGCATGCGCGGCAAGCGGCCGTTCGGCTTCACCGATCTGTCGCGCGGCAAGGGTCTGCAGGAGGTGATCGATTTCATCGTCGAGCATGGCGGGCTAAGCGTCGACGCCGCCAGAAGCACTGCGGCGTGAGGCAAAGCGCTCGTCTGCACCAAACGAAACCGGTTGCGCGCATCTGCGGCGCGCGGCATCCTCGCTTCTTTCACGGAGGTTTTCGATGAGCATCGCCCGCCTGCAGAAGGAAATGCTGACCAACCTGCCCTTCTACGAGGAGCGCGTCGATCTGGCTTGCGCCTTCCGCTGGACGGCGCGGCTCAACATGCATGAAGCCGTGGCCAATCATTTCTCGCTGGCCGTCAACGATGACGGCTCGCAATTCCTGATGAATCCCAACCAGGTGCATTTCTCACGCATCAAGGCGAGCGACCTGCTGCTGATCGACGCCAACGATCCCGATACAATCTCCGGCCCGAATGCACCTGACCCGACGGCATGGGGCCTGCATGGCGCAATCCATCGCAATGTGCGTCATGCGCGCTGCGTCATGCATGTGCACTCGATCCACGCCACGGTGCTCGCTTCGCTCGCCGACTCGACGCTGCCGCCGATCGACCAGAACTCGGCGATCTTCTTCAACCGCCACGTCGTCGACAGCCATTATGGCGGGCTCGCCTTCGAGGAAGAGGGCGAACGCTGCTCGCAGCTGCTCACCGATCCGAAGGTCAAGGTGATGGTCATGGGCAACCATGGCGTGCTGGTCATCGGCGATACCGTTGCCGACGCCTTCAACCGCATGTTCTATTTCGAACGCGCCGCCGAGACCTACATCAAGGCGCTGTGGACCGGCCGACCGCTGCGGGTCCTGTCGGACGAAATTGCCGAGAAGGCAGCAACGGAGCAGGAAGATTATCCCGGCCAGGCCGAACGGCACCTGTCCGAATTGAAGGCGATCCTTGACGAGCAGGAGCCGGTCTACCGGGACTGAGAGCCCCTTCTCCCCGTCACTATACGCGGAGAAGGTGCCGGCAGGCGGATGAGGGGCGGCGCAAGCGCCCGAAAGTGTGGGACGAACTCAAAAATCGGCCTGACCGTGATCTCAATATGCTCTGGAAAACCGCCTTCCTTGTCAATCTCGGCGCCGCCCCTCATCGCCCTGCCGGGCACTTCTCCCCGTATAGTGACGGGGAGAAGGACGCTCTCATCGCCGGTTTCGGCAATCATCGGCGTTGCAGGATGCGCTTAGGTTGCGGCCACTCCACTTCCCAAGCTTATAGCCCCAGCTCAGCCCGCAATTCGTCGGCGCTGTTGATGTTTATCGCGCCGGGCGGCCCTTCCATGGGCACTTCCGGCCAGAAGATCGTCTTCATCCCCGCCGCTAGTCCCGCCGTGGCGCCGGTCACGCTGTCGTCGACGGCCACGGCATCGGCCGGATCGACACTGGCCAGCCATGCGGCGCGCAGAAAAGGTTCGGCGTGCGGCTTGCCTTCGCGCACGTCGTTGCGGCTGATCGTCTTCATGCCGGGATAGAAAAGACCGACCATGCGCAGATTGGCGTCGACGACCAGCCGGTCGGAATTGGACACCACCGCTTGCGCCACGCCAAGCGCGCGCAGTTCGTTATAGATCTCGATCGCGCCGGGGCGCGGCTTCAGCGTCTCGGCCATCGGCAGGTAGTGATCGTATTTGCGCACGATCCAGTCATCGAAGGGCAGGTCGAGGCCGAACTCGTCGCGCAGCATTTCGTAGACCGGCCATGCGGCAATGCCGAGCACCCGCTCATGCAGGTTGGTTGGCGCCGCGATGCCGACGCTGTGCAGCGCCGCAATCAGCGCCGCCTCGTGCAATGGCTCGCTGTCGACCAGCGTGCCGTCCATGTCCCAGAAAACCGCTTTCGGCGTCATGCGAGGCTCCTTTGTCCGAATTCCTTAAAGGGTTTGCGTCGGGAGATAAACCGCCGCGCCGACATTGCCGGACTTCATGAATTGCCGGACTTCAAAAACTGCTTGGCTACGATCATCCACTGGGAACACCACAGGCACATCGAGTACCTACCTAAGCAATTGCTCTGGCGGTAGGCAATTGCGCACAAGCGCATTTCGCCGTAAAAGTAAGGCGCTCCGTCTCGATTGTCGGGGCAGGGAGGCAGCACGTTGAATTCCCGGCAGGACAGCGGCAGCAACAGGCTGGACGACGCGGCGCGCGCCGGCTGGCTCTATTATGTCGCCGGCAACACGCAGGACCAGATCGCCTCGACGCTCGGCATCTCACGACAGACAGCACAGCGGCTGGTGTCGCTGGCGGTGTCTGAGGGGCTGATCAAGGTGCGTGTCGACCACCCGATCGCCAATTGCCTCGACCTCGCGGCGCGGCTGAAATCTCGCTTCGCGCTCGATCTGGTCGAGGTGGTGCCGAGCGATCCCGCTTCCTCCTCGGCCATCGGCGTCGCCGTGGCGGCGGCTGCCGAGATCGAGCGGCGGTTGCGGTCGCCGACGCCGATCGTCATGGCGATCGGCACCGGCCGCACGCTGAAGGCGGCAATCGAGCAGCTACCGCCGATGGAATGCCCGCAGCACAAGGTTGTGTCGCTGACCGGCAACATCTCGCCCGACGGTTCGGCCGCCTTCTACAACGTCATCTTCACCATGGCCGATCGGGTCAAGGCGCGGTCCTTCCCAATGCCGCTGCCGGTCATCGCCTCCTCGCCGCAAGAGCGCGAGATGCTGCTCAGCCAGCCGATGATCCAACCGACGCTGGCGCTTGCGGCGGAAGCCGACGTCACCTTCGTCGGCATCGGCGATCTCGGCCCCAAGGCGCCGCTTTATGAGGACGGCTTCATTTCGGACAGCGAATTGAAAGCGCTGCAAAAGGCCGGCGGCGTCGCTGAGATCGTCGGCTGGGTGTTCGATCGCGAAGGCCGGATGATCGAGGGCATCACCAATGACAGGGTGTCGTCGGCATCATTGCCGTCGCGTGAAAAGTCGCTGGTGATCGCGCTCGCCATGGGCGAGCGGAAGCTGCCGGGCATCCTTGCGGCTGTCAACCGGCGGCTGGTCAACGGTCTCATCACCGACGAGCGGACCGCCGCCGCCTTGCTGGCGGCCAGCTGATTAGGGATAAGTCCAGCAAGGCTATTTGTGCCGGCCACAAGGATCGTTGCCATCGAGAAAACCCATGTCGCGCTGCAGATGCGGCGGCAATTCCCTGATGTCGAGATAGGCCCGTTTCCTGGCTCCGTGCCGTGCCAATCCACGCGCCAGACGCAAAAACCAGCCTCGGCCTGGCGTCAGAAATAGCTTTTCCTGTACAATGGTCATGATCGTCAGCCTTTGTTATCTCTGCGCATGACCCCGAAAATCGATATCGATTTTCGGAAAGGATCATGCGCAAAATCAAAAGTGCTACAGCGTCCTTTGCGCGTCCAAAAGGACGCGCGGCGCTGTAGACGAGAGAGTGATCGTCGACCTCAAATATCGGCCGGATCGGCCCCTGCTGCCAATCAAACGTCGATCACGGCCCATAAGGAGGGCTTATGCCTGAACTCAAGCCACGGCAGGTCTCCCAGCTCCCTCCGCTGCAGGCGATCCGGGTGTTCGAGGCGGTGGCGCGGCACCTTTCCTTCACCAAGGCCGCCGGCGAGCTCGGCATGACGCAGGCGGCGGCGAGCTATCAGATCAAGCTGCTGGAGGAGCGCGTCGGGGCGCCTCTGTTCCTGCGCCGGCCAAGGCAGATCGTGCTGACCGAGGCGGGGCAGCGCATGGCGCCTGCGGTCAGCGAGGCGTTCGCCCTGTTGGGTGGAGCCTATGCTGCGGCGCGCAGCGGCGCCGACGGCGTGCTCTGTGTCTCGACGCTGCTGACCTTTGCTTCGAACTGGCTGGCGCAGCATCTCGGCTCGTTCCAGGTCGCGCATCCATCGCTTGCGGTGCGCCTCGATACATCGAACCGCCTCGTCGATTTCGCCCGCGAGGATATCGATATCGCCATCCGCTCGGGCGGCGGAAACTGGCCGGGCGTCGAGGTGCACAAGCTTTTCAATGCGGACTTCACGCCGATGCTGAGCCCGAAACTCGCGGCGACCATCGGCGGGGTGAAGGAACCTGCCGATCTGTTGCGCCTGCCGATCCTCGACCCCGGCGACATCTGGTGGCGGGACTGGTTTATCGCCGCCGGCCTGCCGGTCGAGGAACTGGCCAAGCGCCCCGGCTCCAGCATGGGGGCGCAAGCTTATGAGGCGAATGCCGCCATCGCCGGGCAGGGCGTGGCAATCGTGACGGCCGCTTTCTTCAAGGCCGAGCTTGCTGATGGCCGCCTGATTCAGCCTTTCGATCTGGTCGGCGACGACGGCCACGCCTATTGGCTGGTCTATCCCCCGGCGCGGCGCAACGTGCCGAAGATCCGCGCTTTTCGCGAATGGATCCTGGCCGAGATTGCCGGCCTATAGGTCGGCAATTTATCCAGATCAAGCGGGCGCTGAAATCCGACATTTCGCACGCCGAGGCCCATCCTGGCCGGCTGGAAATAATCGCCATAATCCTCCGGAACCGGATCCCGCACGAGGCTGCGTGCTGCGCTGCAGCAACGAATCCGGCTTGACATAAATCACGCGAGGTGAGTAATTGCTCACAGCCAAAGCAAATGCTCAGCTTGGTCTATGGGAGGAATTTGATGAAACTTCGCACGCTCACCCTGGGTCTGTTGTCGGCCAGCACCCTCGCGTTCGCCGCGCATGCCGAATCCATCACCATCGCCACCGTCAACAATGGCGATATGGTCCGCATGCAGACGCTGACCGACGACTTCACCGCCAAGAACCCCGATATCCAGCTCCAGTGGGTCACGCTCGAGGAGAACGTGCTGCGCGAGCGCGTCACCACCGACATCGCCACCAAGGGCGGCCAGTATGACGTGATGACCATCGGCACCTACGAAGTTCCGATCTGGGCCAAGCAGAGCTGGCTGCTGCCGCTCGACAAGCTCGGCGACGACTATGACGTCAAGGACATCATCCCGGCCATCGCCGGTGGCCTCTCGGTCGATGGCAAGCTCTATGCGGCACCGTTCTATGGCGAAAGCTCCTTCATCATGTACCGCAAGGACCTGATGGAGAAGGCCGGGCTGACCATGCCCGACGCGCCGACCTGGGACTTCGTCAAGCAGGCCGCCGAGAAGATGACCGATCGCGCCAATGGCGTGAACGGCGTCTGCCTGCGCGGCAAGGCCGGCTGGGGCGAGAACATGGCCTTCCTGACCGCCATGTCGAACTCCTTCGGCGCACGCTGGTTCGATGAGAACTGGAAGCCGCAGTTCGACCAGCCCGAGTGGAAGAACACGCTGCAGTTCTATGTCGACCTGATGAAGGCCAATGGCCCGGAGGGCGCATCTTCCAACGGCTTCAACGAAAACCTGGCGCTGTTCCAGCAGGGCAAGTGCGGCATGTGGATCGACGCCACCGTCGCTGCCTCCTTCGTCTCAGACCCGAAGAATTCCACGGTCGCCGACAAGGTCGGCTATGCGCTGGCGCCCGACAATGGCCTGGGCAAGCGCGGCAACTGGCTGTGGGCGTGGTCGCTGGCCATTCCCGCCGGCACGCAGAAGGCTGACGCCGCTCAGAAGTTCGTATCCTGGGCAACCAGCAAGGCCTATCTCGAGCTCGTCGCATCGAAGGAAGGCTGGGCCAATGTTCCGCCCGGAACGCGCTCCTCGCTCTACGCCAACCCCGAATACCAGAAGGCGGCGCCGTTCGCCAAGATGACGCTGGACTCGATCAACGCCGCCGATCCGACGCACCCGACCGTCAAGCCGGTGCCCTATGTCGGCGTTCAGTTCGTCGCCATTCCCGAGTTCCAGGGCCTTGGCACCACCGTCGGCCAGCTGTTCTCGGCGGCACTCGCCGGCCAGACGAGCGTCGACGACGCTCTGAAGCAGGCCCAGGACGCCGCCACCGCAACGATGACCGAGGGCGGTTATATCCAGTAGGCTCCTCCCGGTGCCGAATGCCGGTTGCCCATCATGGCCGGCAGGGCCGCCCGAATCCCAGTTCGGGCGGCCACCGTCAAACTCTGAAAAATTTGGCAAACTCTGAAAACTTGGCTGACCTTTGAAGGGTGACCGTCATGGCTACTCAGCAGACCCGTTCGCTTGCCCGCTTCATGATGGCGCCATCCGTGGTGCTGCTGTTCGTCTGGATGATCGTTCCGCTGGCATTCACGCTGTGGTTCTCCTTCCAGCAGTACAACCCGCTCAACCCGATCCGCGACGGGTTCGTCGGCTTCTCGAACTACGCGCTTTTCTATTCCAATCCGGCATTCCTGCAGTCGATCCTCAACACGCTAATCCTGGTTGGCAGCGTGCTTTTGATCACCTTGATCGGCGGCGTCCTGCTGGCGCTGCTGATCGATCAGCCGATGTGGGGACAGGGCATCGTCCGCATCCTCGTCATCTCGCCGTTCTTCGTCATGCCGCCGGTCGCCGCGCTGGTGTGGAAGAACATGATCATGCATCCGCAATACGGCGTCTTTGCCGACATTGCGCGCTTCTTCGGCGGGCAGCCGATCGACTGGTTTGGTCAATACCCGATGCTGGCGATCATCATCATCGTCGCCTGGCAATGGCTGCCGTTTGCGACGCTGATCCTGTTGACCTCCCTGCAGTCGCTCGACGGCGAGCAGAAGGAAGCCGCCGAGATGGATGGGGCCGGCTTCATCAGCCGCTTCATCTATCTGACGCTGCCGCATATGTCGCGCGCCATCACCGTCGTCCTCCTGATCCAGACGATCTTCCTTCTGTCGGTGTATGCCGAGATCCTCGTCACCACCAATGGCGGCCCGGGTTACGCCTCCACCAACCTGCCCTTCCTCGTCTACCAGAAGGCGCTGCTGGAGTTCAAAATCGGCCAGGCATCCGCCGGCGGTATCATTGCCGTCATTTTAGCCAACATCGTCGCCTTCTTCGCCATGCGCGCGGTCGGCAGGAACCTGGACAAATAAGGGAGGATACGATGGCACGTGCGCTGAACCACCCCCACTCCGTCCCGCTGCGCGGGACACCTCTCCCCCTGCCCGGGGGAGAGGAAACGCCTGCATCGAAGCCGCACCCTTCCTCTACCCCGTCGATCGGGGGAGAGGTGGTTTGCGCAGCAAACCGGAGTGGGGGTCGACCCTGCCGCCAACATGGCCGATACGGGAGGACCTGACCATGGCACGTGCAGTCAGCACCCAGCACAAGACGATCGCGACCGCGGCCGCCTGGATCGTCGCCCTGCTGATCTTTTTCCCGATCCTCTATACGATCATCACCTCGTTCAAGTCGGAGCAGGAGGCCATCCAGGGCTTCAACCTGTTTCCGTCGGGAACCACGGAAAGCTATACCGCGGTCGAGGCGCAGAGCGGCTACTTCAAGTTCTTCCTCAACTCGGTGTTCCTGTCGGTCGGCTCGACCATCCTGGCTTTGCTCGTCGCCATACCGGCGGCGTGGTCGATGGCGTTCTCGCCGGGCAAGTGGACCAAGGACATCCTGATGTGGATGCTTTCCACCAAGATGATGCCGGCGGTTGCCGTGCTGTTCCCGATCTACCTGATCTTCCGCGATACCGGATTGCTCGACAGCCGCATCGGCCTGATGGTCATGCTGATGCTGATCAACCTGCCGATCGTGGTGTGGATGCTCTACACCTATTTTCGCGAGATACCCGGCGAGATCCTGGAAGCGGCGCGCATGGATGGCGCATCGCTGTGGAACGAGATCGTCTACGTGCTGACGCCGATGGCGGTGCCGGGCATCGCCTCGACGATGCTGCTCAACATCATCCTGGCATGGAACGAGGCGTTCTGGACGATCCGGCTGACCACCACCGAGGCCGCGCCGCTCACCGCCTTCATCAGTTCCTTCTCAAGCCCGCAAGGGTTGTTCTGGGCCAAGCTTTCGGCGGCCTCGACACTGGCGATCGCACCGATCCTGATCATGGGCTGGTTCAGCCAGAAGCAGCTGGTGCGCGGCCTGACCTTTGGCGCCGTGAAGTAACGGACGCTGCCTGAAGCAACCGACAAAGATACCCCCGGGGAGGAAACCATGGGAAACATCACGCTCAAGCACGTCTCCAAATCGTTCGGGTCGACGGTCATCATTCCGGGTATCGACCTGGTCATCGAGAACGGTGAGTTCGTCGTCTTCGTCGGCCCGTCGGGCTGCGGCAAGTCCACGCTGCTGCGGCTGATCGCCGGGCTGGAGGACACCTCCGCCGGCACCATCAATATCGACGGCCGCGACGTCACCGGCGAGGCGCCGGCCAAGCGCAAGCTGGCCATGGTGTTCCAGTCCTATGCGCTCTACCCGCACATGACGGTGGCCAAGAACATCGCCTTCCCGCTGAAAATGGCGGGCGAGGACCAGGCGACCATCGACAGGAAGGTGAAGGATGCGGCGCGCATCCTGAACCTCACCAACTATCTCGATCGCCGCCCCGGCCAGCTCTCCGGCGGTCAGCGCCAGCGCGTCGCCATCGGCCGCGCCATCGTGCGCCAGCCATCGGCTTTCCTGTTCGACGAACCCCTGTCCAATCTCGACGCAGCACTGCGCGGCACCATGCGGCTGGAGATCAGCGAACTGCATCATCAGCTCAAGACGACGATGATCTACGTCACCCACGACCAGGTCGAGGCGATGACCATGGCCGACAAGATCGTCGTGCTCAATGCCGGCAACATCGAACAGGTCGGCTCGCCGATGGAGCTCTACAAGACGCCGAAGAACCTGTTCGTCGCCGGCTTCATCGGTTCGCCCAAGATGAACCTGATCGAAGGCGCGCCGGCGGCCAAACATGGCGCCAAGACGGTCGGCATCCGTCCCGAGCATATGAACATCTCGAAAGCTTCAGGCGAATGGAAAGCCACGGTCGGGGTCGCCGAGCATCTCGGCTCCGACACGTTCCTGCACGTTCAGGCCGACGGTGTCGGTCCGCTGACGGTGCGCGCCGACGGCGAGCTGGCCGCCCATCACGGCGACACGATCTATCTGACGCCGGACAAGACCAAGCTGCACCGCTTCGGCGCCGACGGAAGGGCGATGATGCAATGAGGCTCAAGGGAAAATCGGCGCTAATCACCGGATCGGCGCGCGGCATCGGCCGGGCCTTCGCCGAAGCCTATGTCCGCGAGGGCGCCATGGTCGCCATCGGCGACATCAATTTCGAAGCTGCGGAAAAGACCGCTTCGGAGATCGGCGGCAATGCTTACGCCGTGAAACTGGACGTCACCGACCTTGCTTCGATCGAGGCGGCGGTGAAAGCGGTCGAGACAAGGGCCGGCGGACTGGACATCCTGGTCAACAACGCCGCCCTGTTCGACCTGGCGCCGATCGTCGAGATCAGCAAGGCGAGCTACGACAGGCTGTTTTCCGTCAATGTCGCCGGCTCGCTGTTCATGCTGCAGGCAGCCGCCCGCTCGATGATCGCGGCTGGCCGAGGCGGCAAGATCATCAATATGGCGAGCCAGGCCGGGCGCCGCGGCGAGGCGTTGGTTGCCGTCTACTGCGCCAGCAAGGCAGCCGTCATCTCGTTCACCCAGTCGGCCGGGCTCGACCTGATCAAGCACCGCATCAACGTCAACGCCATCGCGCCGGGTGTCGTCGACGGCGAGCACTGGGACCATGTCGATGCCCTGTTCGCCAAATACGAAAACCGGCCGAAGGGCGAAAAGAAGAGGCTGGTCGGCGAGGCCGTGCCCTATGGCCGCATGGGCACGGCGCAAGACCTCACCGGCATGGCGGTGTTCCTGGCCAGCGACGACGCCGAATACATCGTCGCCCAGACCTACAATGTCGATGGCGGCCAGTGGATGAGTTGAGGGGGCGAAGGCGCTCTTCTCCCCGTCTCCTCCACGGGGGGAAGAGCCGTCCCGCTAAAGGGTAAAGCAGATGACCGTGAAACTCTCTTCTCCCATCCTCGCCAAGCTTCCGCCTGAGGTCGCCGGCCCGAAGTATGATCGCGCGGCGCTCAAGGCCGGCATCGTCCATTTCGGCGTCGGCAACTTCCATCGCTCGCATCAGGCCGTTTACCTCGACGATCTGTTCAATGCGGGCGTCGGCCACGACTGGGCAATTGTCGGCGCCGGCGTCTTCGAGGGCGAAAAGGTCGGCCGCGGCAAGTTGCAGGAACAGGACTGGCTGACCACCGTGGTCGAGCAGGATTCTGGCCACATGAGCGCCCGCGTCACCGGGGTCATGATCGATTTCCTGATGCCGGGTGATGCAAAGGCAATCATTGAACGCCTTGCCGATCCGGCGATCAAAATCGTTTCGCTGACCATCACCGAGGGCGGCTACTTCATCGATCCGGCGTCGGGCGCGTTCAACCCGACCCATCCCGACATCGTCGCCGATGCACAGCCGGGAGCAACGCCGAAGACGGTCTTCGGCATCATTCTTGCCGGGCTGATGCGCCGCCGCGACGACGGCATCGTGCCGTTCACAATCATGTCCTGCGACAACATCCCCCACAACGGCCATGTCACCTCCGACGGCGTCATCGGTCTTGCGCGGCTGATCGACGAGAAACTGGCGACCTGGGTGAGCGAGAACATCGCCTTTCCCAACGGCATGGTCGACCGCATCACGCCGGCCACCACCGACCGCGAGCGCGGCATTCTGTCGAGCGAGTTCGGCCTCGACGACAATTGGCCGGTGTTTTGCGAGCCGTTCAGGCAATGGGTGCTGGAGGACCATTTCACCGACGGCCGCCCGCCGCTGGAAAAGGTCGGCGTGCAGTTCGTCAGCGATGTCGCGCCCTATGAGCTGATGAAGATCCGCATTCTCAATGGCGGCCATGCGACCATCGCCTATCCGGCCGGGCTGATGGACATCCATTTCGTCCACGAGGCCATGCAGGAGCCGCTGGTGCGCGGTTTTCTCGACAGGCTGGAGCACGACGAGATCATCCCGACCGTGCCGCCGGTGCCGGACACCGTGCTGGAGGATTATTACCAGCTCATCGAGCACCGCTTTTCCAATCCGAAGATTGGCGACACCATCCGCAGGCTTTGCCTCGACGGCTCCAACCGGCAGCCGAAATTCATCATCCCGACCATCGCCGACCGGCTGAAGGCCGGCAAGGGCGTCGCCGGCCTGGCGCTTGAATCGGCACTTTGGTGCCGCTACTGCTTCGGCACGACCGATAGCGGCGCCGTCATCGAACCCAACGATCCGAGCTGGGACCGGCTGCAGACCACAGCCAGGGCGGCAAAGGATGCGCCTGCCGCCTGGCTGGCCATGGAAGACATCTATGGCGATGTTGGCCGCTCGGCGGCGTTCGTCGAGGCCTTTGCCAATGCGCTCAAGGCGCTCTGGGCCGATGGCGCGCGTACGACGCTGACGCGCTACCTCGCCGGCAATCTCTGAATGGCGCCTGAACTGGTCATTTTCGACTGCGACGGCGTACTGGTTGATAGCGAGGGGCTGTCCGTTTCGGCGCTGCTTAGCATGATCACGCTCGCCGGCGGCAGTGTCAGCGAGGATGCCGCCTATGAGCATTTCCTCGGCAAGAGCATGAAAAGCGTTCGCGAAATCCTCGACCGCGACTTCGGACTTGATATCACCGACCAGCATCTGAGCGAGATGCGCGTCGGGCTGATGCGCAAATTTCGCGAGGAGCTGAGGCCTATCCCCGGCATCGGGCAGGTCCTGCCGAGGCTCGCCATGCCATGCTGCGTCGCCTCCTCCGGCACGCTGGATCGCATCCGCTATGCGCTCGACGTCACCGGGCTGCTCGGGCTGCTCGAGCCGCATCTGTTCAGCGCCGCCATGGTGGCGCGGGGCAAGCCGGCGCCGGACCTTTTTCTCCACGCAGCCGCCAACATGGGAGCGATCCCGCAAAATTGTCTCGTCGTCGAGGACAGCCCTGCCGGCGTCGCGGCGGCACGGGCGGCGGGCATGCGCGTCCTTGCCTTCACCGGCGGTTCGCATGCCGGCAACCCGGTACTGAAAGCGCGGCTTGCGTCGAGTGAACCGGACTTTATATTCGCTGACATGCTGCAACTGCCCGATCTGATTGCAGGCCTGGGAGCGAGAGTAAGAACACCTTGACGAACAGTTTCGTTTGCGCGGTCGATGTCGGCACCGGGAGCGCCCGTGCAGGCATTCTCGACACCGGAGGCACCTTGCTCGGCCGCGCCGAGCACCCGATCGTCATGAACCGGCCGAAGGCCGACCACGCCGAACACGATTCGCAGGATATCTGGTCGGCGGTCTGCATTGCGGTGCGGGCTGCCCGCGAAAAGGCCGGCGTGGCAGCGCAGGACATTGTCGGCATCTCCTTCGATGCCACCTGCTCGCTGGTGGTGCGGGGCAAGGATGGTGGCCAGCTCAGCGTGTCGGTGTCAGGCGAAAGGCGCTGGGACACCATCGTCTGGCTCGATCACCGCGCCATTGCCGAGGCCGATGAATGCACCGAAAGCGGCCATCCCGTGCTCGACTATATTGGCGGCGTCATGTCGCCGGAAATGGAGACGCCGAAGCTGATGTGGCTGAAGCGCAACCTGCCCGGAACATGGAACGAAGCCGGCTATCTATTCGACCTCACCGACTTTCTCAGTTGGAAGGCGACCGGTTCGCTCGCCCGCTCGCAATGTACGCTGACCGCCAAATGGACCTATCTGGCGCATGAAGAGACCGGCTGGCGGCACAACTTCTTCCAAGCCGTCGGGCTCGGCGATCTTTTCGAGCATGGCAATCTGCCTGACAAGGCCAGCCCGGTCGGCGCCGACATCGGCCGGCTGGGCGCGGAAGCTGCGGCTGAGCTTGGCCTGACCGAAAAATGCCGGGTCGGCGCCGGCGTCATCGACGCCTATGCCGGCGCGCTCGGCGTGCTCGGCGGTTTTGCCGGCGACGAAACCAACATCGGCCGGCATCTGGCACTGATCGCCGGCACCTCGAGTTGCGTCATGGCGATGTCGCCCGACCCGCAACCCTTTGCCGGCGTCTGGGGCCCGTATTATGGCGCTGCGCTTCCCCGGCTTTGGCTGTCGGAAGGCGGCCAATCGGCCACCGGCGCGCTGCTCGACCATATCATCCGCTGGCACGGCGCCGGCGGTGAGCCGGACGCAGCCATGCACGCCAGGATCGCCCGGCGCGTTGCCGAGTTGCGCGCCGTCGAGGGCGAGAACCTTGCGGCAAGGCTGCATGTGCTGCCGGATTTCCACGGCAACCGCTCGCCGCTCGCCGACCCGCATGCCGTCGGCGTCATCAGCGGACTGACGCTGGAGTCCTCCTTCGACAGCCTGTGCAAGCTCTATTGGCGCACCGCCGTGAGCATCGCGCTCGGCGTGCGCCATGTGCTGGAAGCGCTGAACGAGAACGGCTATCTGATCGACACGCTGCATGTCACCGGCGGTCACACCAAGAACCCGCTGCTTATGGAGCTTTATGCCGACGCCACCGGCTGCACGGTGGTCGAGCCGCTGGCCGATGAGGCGGTGCTGCTCGGCACCGGCATGATCGCCGCCACCGCCGCCGGGCTTTTTCCCGATTTGAACGCCGCTTGCGTCGCCATGCAGCAAGGCGGCAAGACGCGAGAGCCCAATTCGGCGGCCGCCGGCCGGTTCGACCGCGACTACCGCGTGTTTTTGGAGATGCATCGGCAGAGGCAGGCGCTGGACGAAATCAGATAGGCCCGAATGGCTTGTACTGCTATCTCTGATTCCACCGCCGGATAATTGGTTCGCCAAGGTCGTGCTCATAACCCAGCACGCTTGTGCTGGCGGTATCCAGGACGAAAAGGGCGCCATCTTGCGGCGGCAGGCCGAGCCAGCGCGCGGCCAGCACCCGCAGGAAGTGCGAGCTTGAAAACACCAGGACATTGCCGTGGACGTCACGCAACTCGCTGACGATCAGATCCGCCCTCGCGCCGACATCCTCTGCCGTCTCGCCGTCAGGGCAGCCGTCGCGAAACAGACGCCAGCCGGGGCGCTCGATGAGGATCTGCTTTGTGGTCAGTCCCTCGTAAGCGCCGTAATCCCATTCCGCCAGATCGGCCTTTTTCACGCCGGCCGAACGGAAGCCGGCCAGCGTACAAGTCTTGAAGGCGCGCTGAGACGGGCTCGACCAGACAGCCTGGAACGAAAGGCCCTGTAACCGCTCAGCGACCCGCCCGGCGGCCTCCTCACCGGCAGGCGTCAGCGATATGTCGGTCAGGCCGGTATGCTTCCCGGAGGCACTCCATTCCGTCTCGCCATGCCGAACCAGATAGATTTCGGGAAACGCGCTCATCCGCATGCCTTTCGATGGAATCCGATATGATGCCCGCTCCTCAGATCGGCCAACGACGCAACCATAGCGGCTTGCACTCTCTCCAAACAGACGGGCCAAACAGGCGGGCCAGACAGGCGGAGTTGAGACCGTACGCCCTTGCTGGCTCAACGCTTCCCTTGAGCCAGCCCCTTGCCATAGCTGCCCCTTTCGTAGACAAGCCGTGCGGTTAATGCGGAATCCGGGCCGATCACGGCCATTTTCCGCGCTGAGACGCGGCTTCCGGCCTTTTTTGCCGACGCGCCGCAATCGGATAGGCGACAAAATGTCTGCGATCGAAGCCAGCGCTCGCGCGCCGGAAAACCTTTGGCGTCAGGAAATCAGGGCGACGCTGGCGCTCGCCTGGCCGATGGTGCTCACCAATCTCGGCCAGACCGCGATGACCGCCACCGACGTCATGATGATGGGGCGGCTGGGTCCGGACACACTGGCCAGTGGCGCGCTCGGCGCCAACCTCTATTTCATGCCGCTGATCTTCGGGCTCGGCCTGATGCTGGCGACCTCGCCGATGATCGCTACGGAACTCGGCCGCCGTCGCCATTCCGTGCGCGATCTGCGCCGCACCGTGCGGCAGGGCCTGTGGCTGGCGATCCTCATCTCAATCCCGATCTGGATATTTCTCTGGTACGGCGAGGCCGTATTGCTGGCCATGGGTCAGGAACCGGCGCTGGCCCATCAGGCCGGCATCTACCTGCGCTGGCTCGAATGGGCGGTGCTGCCCTTCTACGGCTATATCGTCCTGCGCTCGTTCATCTCGGCGCTGGAGCGGCCGGGTTGGGCGCTGGTCATCGTCTTCGTTGCCGTCGCCTGCAATGTCCTCTTCAACTGGGTGTTCATGTTCGGCAATCTCGGCGCCCCTTCGATGGGCATCGCCGGCTCGGGCCTCGCCACTACGCTGTCCAGCACGCTGATGTTCGCCGGCATGGCGGCTGTGGTGATGCTTGAGCCGAAGTTTCGCCGTTATCAGCTGTTCGGGCGCTTTTGGCGGGCCGACTGGCCGCGCTTCAAGGGCTTGCTGCGGCTCGGTCTGCCGATCGCCGGCCTCCTCGCTTTCGAGGTGACGATCTTCAACGCGGCAGCCCTTCTCATGGGCCTGATCGACGCGGCCTCGCTCGCCGCGCATGCCATCGCCATCCAGATCGCCTCGATCAGCTTCATGGTACCGCTCGGCCTCAACCAGGCGGCGACGGTGCGCGTCGGGCTCGCCCATGGCGCCGGCAATCCGGAAGGTGTTTCCCGTGCCGGCTGGACCGCCTTTGTCATCGGCGTCTCGTTCATGGCGCTGATGGGGCTGGTGATGATCCTGTGGCCGCAGCTGCTGATCAGCGCCTTCATCGATCTCGGTGACCCGGCCAATGCCAGGGTGATCGGGCTTGCCGTATCGTTCCTGGCCTTTGCCGCGCTGTTCCAGATTTTCGACGGCGCCCAGGCGGTGGCGGCCGGCATGCTGCGCGGCCTGCACGACACCAAGTTGCCGATGATCTATGCCGCGATCGGCTATTGGGGCATCGGCCTGCCGCTCGGCGTGCTGCTCGCCTTCTATTCCGGGCTCGACGGCGTCGGCATCTGGATCGGCCTGTCGTTGGGGCTGGCGGTGGTGGCGGCGCTGCTTCTGGGGCGCTGGCTGCGGCGGGATCGTATCGCGCCGCCGCTCTCCTTTGGGCATTGATGAAAGCGGCTTCGTCACGAGGAGGGCGGGACGTCTATGGATATTTCGTCTGATTTGCACTCGCGGCCTGTGGGCTTAAGTCGCTTTGCAACTCCTTTGGCAGTGGAAGGCTTGAGCACCGCAAGTGCACCGCGCGAGCGAACAATTTTCGTTGCTTCTGCTGGTGCTCCTTGATGGCTGCTGCGAGCCCCAATCCGTACGGGCCAAGAAAGACGCCGGTTCCCCAGCCCGGCTGCTTTTTTTCGCGAGCGTCGTAGTCCGAAGCCTCCATGCGGGCTTGCTGGCATTCCGGCGACGCCCATTTCCGGTCTTGCTTCGAAAGCGACGCTCCATAGTCGACCGGAGAGGTCGCGCATCCAGCCGCTGTCGCGGCCAACGCGACGAATATTACAATTCTCATCCCCAAGCCCTTGATAAAGCATTGTGAGAGTACACAGAACTCTTCTTCCAACAAAGAGATAGCTCCGAAGAGGCAGCCGGAAACACGGTTATCGTCACCTGCGGGCCGGCCTGCAGGCACCATCTCTGACGCTGGTGATTAGCCACTGGCCACCATGCCTTCGTCATCCCAGGGCGGAGCAAGGAGCGAAGCGACGCGGCGCAGACCCTGGGATCCATTCCGTGACATCAGCCGAAGAATGCAGCGGCCCAGGATAAATGGGCAACGGCCCAGGATAAATGCTGATCTGTAGTGATCCTTCGCGCCCCCCTTGTCCTGCCGGACATCTCCCCCACTTGGGGGGAGATCGGCCGTCACCACCGCCTTCGCGAACCGCCACTGTCGCAGGAGCGAGCGGTGCGCCAAAGCTGCTGATCTCCCCCCTTGTGGGGGAGATGCCAAGTTTTTGGTAAAGAGGGCAGGACAGAGGGGGGCGCTGTCCGGCCGGCGTCAAAGGTCCTGCACCGTCGTGCGCTCTGAGGTAACGGAATGGATCCCAGGGTCTACGCAGCGTCGCTTCGCTCCTTGCTTCGCCCTGGGATGACGAAGTGGAGGGGTGCTTCGGCCAATCTCCAAGGTTTGCGATTTGCCGCTGACGGGAATTATCGACGTTCGCTGCCGGTCGCCGACCTGTCAAAATCACTGTGTCGAGGACATCACTTTGCAGTCGCTCGTCGTTCAAGCGAGCGTGCATATTGCGTCAGCGGGAAGCACATGACGAAGAAGATCAAGGCGACCAGCCCGTAGACGGTGAAGGGTTCGAAGGTCGCGTTGTTGATCGCGTTCGATGTCCTGACCAGTTCCTCGAAACCGATGATCGAGGTCAGCGCGGTCGACTTGATCAGCTGCACCAGGAAACCGACGGTCGGGGCGCGGGTGATCGAAAACGCCTGCGGCAGGATGATCAGCCTCAGTTCCTGCAGATAGTGAAGGCCGAGACTGGCGCCGGCGTCCCACTGGCCGCGCGGCAGCGCATCGACGCCGCCGCGCCAGATTTCGGCGAGATAGGCACTGGCGAAGAAGGTCAGGCCAAGTGCTGCGGCGGTCCAAGGTTCTATGCGCAAGCCCAGCATCGGCAGGCCAAAGAACATCAGGAAGAGCTGCATGAGAAGCGGCGTTCCCTGGAAAAGCGCGATGTACCCCGACGCAAGGCGCCGTGCCCATTTATTCTTGGCGATCCTGAAGAACAGCACGACCATGCCGACCACACCGCCGCCGACGAAGGCCGCCAGCGACAGAAGCACCGTCCAGCGCGCGGCGAGCAGAAGGTTGCGGACGATATCCCAGAAGGTGAATTCGATCATGACACGCCGGCCCCCAGCGCGCGGCGCCCACCGTTGACCAGCAGCCGGCGCAGCCCCACGGAAAGAACGAGATAGACCATCGTCACCACGAAATAGGTCTCGAAAGCGCGGAAGGTCCGTGCCTGCAGCATGTCGGCCTCGTAGGTCAGTTCGCGCACCGCGATCTGCGACACGACGGCGGACTCCAGCATCATGATGATGATCTGGCTGGTCAGCGCCGGATAGATCACCTTGAGCGCTTGCGGCAGCACGATCTTGACGAAGACCTGACGCAGCCTGAGCCCAAGCGCAAGGGCTGCTTCCGTCTGCCCGCGCGGCACGGCGTCGAGCCCGGCGCCGACGATCTCGATCGTGTAGGCCGCCATGTTGAGCGTCATTGCCAGCATGGCGGCCAGCAGCGGATCGAGCCTCACGCCGATGCTGGGCAACCCGAAGAAGATGAAGAACAGCTGCACAAGGAACGGCGTGTTCCTGATAATTTCGACATAGACGCCGATTGCCCGCTTGAGCAGCAAGGGGCCGTTTCGCCGCCCTGCTGCGCCGAGGATGCTGAGGAACGTTCCCGCGAGCGTGGTCACGGCGATCAAAAGGATCGTCATGGCCGCCCCGCGCGCGATCGCACCTGTCGCATCGGCAAGCCAGCCGAAGTCGAGGCTGTAGCCCATGATAGGTCCTTACCCCGGAGATCAATCCTTGAGGTTGTCGGGATTGAGCGGTGTTTTGAGCCAGGCTTTCGAGCTTTCGTCCAGCTTGCCGTCGGCCAGCATCTTGGCGACCGCGTCGTTGACGGCTTGCTTCAGGCGGTCCTCGTTCTTGTTGAGGCCGATATGTGAGGGCGAGGTGAGAAGCTGGAACTTCTGTTCTGGCTTCAGTGCCTCCTGGCGGGCGAGCACCTGGGCGCCGACATCGTTGCCGACGACCATCAGCTGGGTCTGACCCGAGATGAAGGCCTGGATGACGGAATTATAGTTGTCGAAACGGCGGATGTCGGCCGAGGCGGGTGCTGCCTCGGTCAGTGACGTATCTTCCAGCGTGCCGCGGTTGACGGCGATCGACTTGTCGGCGAGATCGTCCTTGCCTTCGACCTTGAGCGCGGCCGGGCCGATGACGGCGATATAATAGGGCGCGTAGGCGGCGGCGAAATCGATCACCTGCTCACGCTCCTTGGAATAGCCGACGCTCATCAGGATATCGACGCGCTTGTCGGTAAGATACGGAATGCGGTTCTGGCCGGTCACGCTGACCAAATTGAGCTTGACCTTGAGCTGGTCGGCGATGAACTGCGCCACGTCGATGTCATAGCCCTTGATGCTCATATCGGCACTGGCCGAGGAGAAGGGCGGAAAGTCGGAGAAAATGCCGACATTGATGGCGCCGGCCTTGGTGATGTCGTCGACCGCGTCGGCATTGGCGGCCTGGGTGGCAAGACCAAGGCCGGTCGCCCCGAGCAGCAGCACGGCTGCGATGGATGATTTGACCTTCATGTGAAATGTCATTGTCGTTCCCCTGCTGGAAGCTTGTTCGTTTTGAATGCGGCCGCCGGCTCCAGTGCGGCGGTCGCCTTGGAAGTTCATGTTGGACCATGATCTGTTCCGAAAACCGGTTCCACTTTTCGGGATCATGGTCTGGTGCGTCAGGCTCTCTTGCCTGAGATCGCCGGGCTGAAAACCATCAGGCTGAGGATCTCGAACAGCACCTGCGCGCCGGCATGGGCGGTGTTGGTGGTCGCGTCATATTGCGGCGCCACCTCGACGACGTCGCCGCCGACGATGTTGAGGCCCTTCAGGCCGCGCAGAAGTTCAAGCACCTCCCGCGTCGTCAGCCCGCCGACTTCCGGCGTGCCGGTGCCCGGCGCAAAGGCCGGATCGATGCTGTCGATGTCGAAGGACACATAGGTCGGACCGTCGCCGACGATCTGGCGCGCCTTCTCGATGATGGCTGGCATGCCGAGGCCGGTCACCTCTTCGGCATGCACGACGGTCATGCCGGATTCGTAGGTGAACTCCCACAGATATTCGGCTGAACCGCGGATGCCGATCTGGACGGTGCGCGACGGGTCGAGCACACCGTCCAGCACCGCGTTGCGGAACGGACCGCCATGGTGGAACTTGGTCATGTCGAACAGGCCGCTGGTGTCGCAGTGGGCGTCGATATGGATCATGCCGACCGGCGCTTTCTTGCCGACAGCTTTCAGGATCGGATGGCTGATCGAATGATCGCCGCCGACCGAAAGCGGAATGACGCCGGCGTCGACGATCTGGTTGGTGCGGCGCTCGATGTCGTCATGGCTGGTCTCCAGCCGGTAGCGGCTCTGGAACGGCACGTCGCCGATGTCGGCCACCTTCAGCTCATGCGTCGGCGCGCATTCCAGCACGTGATTGTAGGGGCCGATGCGCTCGATGGCGCGCAGCGCCCTTGGCCCGAAGCGGGCGCCCGGCCGGTTGGTGACGCCAAGGTCCATCGGCACGCCGATCATCGCCACCTGCAGATCGCCGAAGTCAGGATTGTCGGCGGCAATTTGCCGGTAAGGCGCGCTGAGGAAGGTCGGGATGCCGGAATAGGGCGCGAGCCGTGTGCCGCTCTTGGAGAAGATCTTGTCGGCGACCTTTCGGAATTTTGGGTCGAACATTTCACCGCCATGGCTTTCGCCATATTTGCGGCGCAACGCTTCGAGCTTGCCGCGATCATAACCCATGTCGGTCCTCCATGGCTGGTGCGGAGCGGCCATCAATGACGGTCGCCATCCTGCCGGCTGCCTGCGGATTTCACGTCTTGATGCTGTTCGACCCAAAGTGTCTTGCAGCTGCATTGAAAAATCAATTGATATTGTTAGGGTGTTTGCTGTGAGAAAATCTCACATTAATGTTGAGCACGATCTTATCCGAAAACCGGGTTCCACTTCTGGGGATCGTGCTCCTTTGAGGCTCCGATGGCCAAGCGACTGCCTCCCCTGAATCCATTGCGCGCCTTCGAGGCGACGGCGCGCCACGCCTCGCTGACCAAGGCGGCGGCTGAGCTGAACGTCACCCACGGCGCCATCAGCCATCAGATCAAGGCGCTCGAACAGTCGCTTGGCGTCAAGCTGTTCGAGCGCGCCGGCCAGCGGGTGAAGCTGACGCCGCACGGCGCCGAATTGCTGCCGGCGGTGTCGACCGCCTTCGACGGCATTGCCGCCGCCACGCAGCGCATGACGAGGCCGGCGAGCACCGGTGCCTTGTCCGTGTCTTGCGTGCCGGCGCTGCTGTTGCTGTGGATGATCCCGCGGCTCGGCAGCTTCACCTCGCAATATCCTGACATCAGGCTGACGCTGATCCCATCCAATGACGCCAAGGACGTCCGCGCGCCGCATATCGACGTCTGCGTGCACTATGGCGACGGCAGCTGGACCGATTGCTGGATGCGCAAATGGTCGGGTCTCGAACTGTTCCCGGTGGTCAGCCCGACGCTGATCAACAACCGTCCCATCCGCACCGTGCGCGATCTCGCCGATCATGTCTTCCTGCATGGCGACGACGGCCGCGAGTGGCACACCTGGCTGGCCGCCGCCGATGCGTTGGATCTGGAGCGCGGCCGCCGCCATCATCTCGGCGACGCGCGCATGGCGAGTGAGGCGGCGGCTCATGGCCACGGTGTGGCGCTTGGCGATACGGTGACCGCAAGCGGGCTGTTAGCCAGGGGACTGCTTGTCGCACCGTTCAGCCTGTCGGTACCGGCGGTCGACGATTTCTACGTCGTCTGCCGCAACGAGATGAGGTCGGCGCCGATCGTGCAGTTGTTCATCGACTGGCTGTTTGCCGAGAAAGAACAGGCCGACAGCCGCGCCGATGCGCCGGTGGCGGGCCGCATCGGCATCCGCAGGAAGCGTCCGGCGCTGCGCGTGATCGGCGCCAAGACCGCCTCCTGAGACTGCAGCAGCCGAAGCAGCGCACTTGCCGCAGGCTTTTCTTTTTGTCGGGCCAGCCCGCAAAGCGGGAGGCGTTTTCAAAAATTCAATGCTAAGAGGCATTCCGCAGGGAGCGAGCAGTGAAGGCGGCATCGAGACATGACTAAGACCGATATAGCGCGGCGCGTCTACAACCACACCTGGAAGCTCGACCCGATCGTCCGCAGCCTGCTCGACACCGATTTCTACAAGCTGCTGATGCTGCAGATGATCTGGGGCATGTATCCCAAGGTCGACGCGACCTTCTCGCTGATCAACCGCGCCACCCCGGTTCGCCTTGCCGAGGAGATCGACGAAACGGAACTGCGCGAGCAGCTCGACCATGCCCGCACCCTGCGCTTCTCCAAGAAGGAGATGATCTGGCTCGGCGGCAACACCTTCTATGGCCGCAAGCAGATCTTCGAACCGGAATTCCTCGCCTGGCTCGAAAATTTCCAGCTGCCGGAATACGAGCTTTCCCGGCGCGATGGCCAGTACGAGTTGAGCTTCAGCGGTCCGTGGATGTACACGACGCTGTGGGAGATCCCGGCGCTGGCAATTATCAATGAACTTCGATCTCGCGCGGCCATGCGGGCGTTCGGGCCCTTCGCGCTCGATGTGCTCTATGCCCGCGCCAAGGCCAAGATGTGGGCCAAGACCGAGCGGCTGAAAGCGCTGCCTGATATCCGGATTTCCGACTTCGGCACACGCCGCCGCCATTCCTTCCTGTGGCAGCGTTGGTGCGTCGAAGCGCTCAAGGAAGGCATCGGCGAGGCTTTCACCGGCACCTCCAACGTGCTTTTGGCCATGGACAACGACCTCGAGGCGCTCGGCACCAACGCGCATGAACTGCCGATGGTGTTCGCCGCGCTCGCCAATTCGGAAAAGGAGTTGAAGCAGTCGCCCTACAAGGTCCTGCAGGACTGGCAGCGTTATTATGGCGGCAACCTTCTGATCGTGCTGCCCGACACGTTCGGCACCGCGGCGTTCCTGCGTGACGCACCGGACTGGGTCGCCGACTGGACCGGCTTCCGCCCCGACAGCGCGCCGCCGATCGAGGGCGGCGAGAGAATCCTTTCCTGGTGGCGTGAGAGGGGCAAGGACCCGAAGCAGAAGCTGCTCATCTTCTCCGACGGGCTCGAGGTCGAGACCATCGAGGAAACCTACCGTCACTTCCGCGGCAAGGTGCGCATGTCCTTCGGCTGGGGCACCAACCTGACCAATGATTTCGAGGGCTGCGCGCCGACCAAAACCAACGGGCTCGATGCCATCTCGCTGGTCTGCAAGGTCACCGAAGCCAATGGCCGGCCGGCGGTCAAGCTTTCCGACAATCCGGCCAAGGCCACAGGCGACGAGAAAGAGATCGAGCGCTATTTACGCATATTTGGCGAGAAAGACCGCGTGGAGCAGTTGGTCAAGGTGTGAGGGTGAGGGAACTCTTGGGATAGTATGAGTTCCGTCGCGCCCCCCTCTGTCCTGCCGGACATCTCCCCCACAAGGGGGGAGATTGGCCGTCATCTACACCTTCGCCAATCTCCAACGTCGCATGGAAGGCGCCGATCGAACGAACTGCCGATCTCCCCCCAAGTGGGGGAGATGTCCGGCAGGACAGAGGGGGGCGCCGTAGAGCGCTGTCGTCTTTCGCTGGCTCTATTGCTTGCAGCCCTGTGTTTCGCATCGCCCACCCCCGCCTTCGCCCATGCCTCCGATCGCGGCCACGTCCTGCTTCTGCCGACCGGCTACTACGTCGCCGGCGGTGCGCTAGCGGTCGCCGCCAGTTTCCTCGTCCTGGCACTGCTGCCCTCAGACTTTCCTGCCCGCTTCTGGCGGCGGCGTCTGCCGCTGTTCGCGTTCGGCGACGGCGCACGGGCAACCGTCAGCCTGATATCATTTGCCGGCTTTGCAATTCTTGTTGCGGCCGGCCTGTTCGGCAGCCGCGATCCGCTCTCCAACCCGCTGCCCCTGACCGTCTGGACGCTGCTCTGGGTTGGGCTGGTCTTGCTGCAGGGGCTGTTCGGCAACCTCTGGTCATGGCTGAACCCCTGGTACGGGCCTTGGCGTGTCGTTTCGATCCTGTTCGGCAAGCGCGAGACATGGCGCCCGCCCCCGTGGCTCGGCTGCTGGCCGGCCGTCGCGCTGTTCTTCGCCTTCGCCTGGTTCGAGCTGATCGACCCAGCGCCCGACGATCCGGCGCGGCTCGCCTGGGCCGCCGGCCTCTATTGGCTGCTGAGTTTTGCCGCAATGCTGATGTTCGGCTACCGCGACTGGAGCCGGCGCGGTGAGTTCCTGACCGTCTTTTTCGCCATGGTTGCGCGATTCGCCCTCCTTGAGCGCAATGAAGTCGAGCGCAATGAAGACGAGCGCAATGAAGGCGGGCGACTCAGTCTGTGCTGGCCGGGCGCCAAGCTCAGCGATGCCGCGCCGCTGTCGCTCAGCGGCATTGCTTTCCTGCTGCTTGCGCTGTCGTCGGTCTCCTTCGACGGCCTGTCCAAAACCTTCTTCTGGTTCGGCCTGTTCGGCATCAATCCGCTGGAATTTCCAGGCCGCATGGCGACGATCGGCATCGGCACCTTCGGGCTCGTGCTGACGTTCGTACTGCTTGCGGCCGCGTTCATCCTTGCAATTGTCCTCGGCCAGCGTCTTGCCGGCAGCCCGCATTCCCTCGGTCAGGCTGCAGGGCTGCTGGTCTGGTCGATCGTGCCGATCGCGCTCGCCTATCATGTTGCGCACTATCTGACGGCGCTGCTCGTCGACGGCCAATACGCCATGGCTGCGCTTTCCGACCCGTTTGCGCTGGGCTGGAACCTGTTCGGCACCGCCGACATGCGGATCGAAGCCGGCGCGGCCGCCGGCGCCGGCTCGGCATGGTGGCTGTGGAATTTTCAGGCCGGCGTCATCATCATAGGCCACATGCTCGCCGTGCTCGTCGCGCATGGCCTCGCCTGGCGATTGCATCCGGTTCCCGCCCGCGCCGCGCTCAGCCAGTTTCCGCTCACCGTGCTGATGATCGCCTATACGGTCTTCGGCCTGTGGCTGCTTGCCACGCCGGCTGCCGGATGAGACAAAAGCCCACTTCGACCGCGTCGATTGAGCCCTCGGGAAAGCCCGCTTGCCACATCAGGGCTTTGATGATTTAGTTTGTACACATGCAATTTCGGCGCTCTTACCAAGAGTGGCCCGTCTCGCTACAGCCATTGGTCAAAACTAAAAAAACAAGGGGAACTGCCGTGACTGACAAGAATGGGTTTTTCGATCTCTCCAAGACCGGTCTCACCCGCCGCACGGCGCTCAAGGGGTTGGCCGCGGGCGCCGGCCTCGCCGTCGCGCCCGGGTTCGTGCGCTACAGCCAGGCACAGAGCTCGGCGCCGATAAAGATCGGCTTCCAGTGCCACCGCACCGGCATCGGCGCCGCCTATGGCCGCTGGTACGAGAGGACTACCGCCGCCGCGGTCAAGGCGATCAATGAAGCCGGCGGCATCAACGGCCGGCCGGTCGAGGTGATCATCGAGGATGATGGCACCGATCCCGGCCGAGGCGCCGAAGTGGTCGGCAAATTCGCCACCCAGCACAAGACCGACATCGTCTACGGCACGCTGTTTTCGCATGTCGTCATCGGCTCGGCGCCCGCCGCCGGCGAGGCCAAGATGCCCTATTTTGTCGTTAGCGAAGGCCACCACGTCGCCTCGACCAAGCTCAACCGCTACGTCTTCCAGCCCGGCATCACCGACGTGAAGAGCCAGATCCAGGCGATGGCGCCGTGGATCGCGGCGAATGCCGGCAAGAAGGTGACGCAGATATTCCCCGATTTCGCCTTCGGCTACGACCATCGCGACTACCTGCCGCCGGCGCTGAAGGCGCAGGGCGCCGAGGTCATCGCCCAGATCGCCATCCCGCCGACGGAATCGTCCTTCACCAAATACTTTCCGCAGATCCCGGCCGAAACCGAGGTGATCTACCACGTCATGGTCGGCCCGGCGGTGCTCACCTTCGTCAAGGAACTCGGCGAGTTCTACGGCTCCAACCGGCCGCAGCTGTTCGGCTTCATCGATTCGCTCGAAGCCACCGACATCAACAGCCCCGGCCTTGAATTCCTCGACGGCAGCCATTTCTGGGAGGGCTCGCCGCGCTATGCGCAGCCTGATGATTCCGCCGCGCAGAAGGCCTATCGCGCCGCCGTCGGCATCGATGACAATGGCGCTGCCGTCGGCGATCCGAAGGACGTCTCCACCGCCGCGCACATGTTCGGCTGCTGGGAAACGCTCTATGTCGTCAAGAAGGCGATGGAGGATGCCGGCTACAAGGGTCCGGAAGACCGCGCCAAGCTGGTCGAGGCGACCGAGGCCTTGACCGAGTTCGCCGAAGGCCCCGAGCATCCGCAGGGGCCGAAGACCTTCAACGGCAAGATCCACCAGTGTTTTGGCATCCAGAACATCTCCAAGGTCGAAGGCGGCCGGCTGAACGTCGTCCACAAGACCAAGATCGAGGACGGCCTCTACGAGCCGGAAGGGGATTACACGACCCAGCCGCTGTGAGCTTGGTTCTGTAAGCACAGCCGGTGCTTAACCGATGCACTTCGGACCGCATCTTCTCCTTGCTGCCCTCGAAGGCCTCGTCACCTCCGCGGTGCTGGCGCTGACGGCGCTTGGCCTGTCGCTGGTGTTCGGCGTCATGCGTGTCGTCAATGTCGCCCATGGCGAGCTCTTCATGCTCGGTGCGGTGCTTGCCTGGGCGATCTCCGCGGCGATATCGGGCCATCCGGCGCTCGGTTTTCTGGCGGCGCTGGTGCTGGCGCCGTTGATCGTCGGCCTGATCGCGCTGGTCGCCGAACGGCTGGTGTTGCGCCGGCTGAATTACAATCCGGAAGCCACCATCGTCGCAACCATCGGCATGCTCTACATCATCCAGCAACTGGCGCTGACCTTCTACGGTCCGGAGGCACGGCCGGTTGAGGCGCCCTTCAGCTACCGCATCCTTTTGCCGTGGTTCGGCTACTCCGGCTACAAGCTGTCGATCATCGCCGCGTCCGCGCTTCTGCTTGTCGCGACGTGGTTCGTGCTGACCCGTACGAAAATCGGCCTTGTCATGCGCGCCACGCAATATGACAGCGAGACGGCGCAGGCCTTCGGCATTCCGGTCGACCGCGTCTATGCCGGTGTCTTCGCGCTCGGCGCCATGCTGGCGGCGGTGGCCGCGGTGCTGATCGTGCCGATCAGCCAGGCGCATTATCTGATGGGGCAGGACCCGCTGCTGCTGTCCTTCATCGTCGTCATAATCGGCGGGCTCGGCTCGCTGCGCGGCACTGTCGTCGCCGCCGTGCTCATCGGCCTGTCGGACGGCATCATCTCGGTGTTCTTCTCGCCGACGCTGGCCAAGATCATCGCCACGCTGCTGGTTGCGATGGTGCTGGTGTTCCGGCCGCAAGGTCTGTTCGGGACGGCATCGCGATGAAGGAGGCTTCACCGGCAAAAGCCTATGCGTTGCATCTGGGCGTCATCGCCCTGCTGTTCGCCCTAAGCTTCGTCCTGCCGGAATACCATCACGGCTTGCTCGCCCGCATCATGGTGCTGGCGGTCTTCGCCATGGGCTACAACATGCTGTTTGGCTATGTCGGGCTGCTTAGCCTCGGCCACGCCATGTTCTTTTCGGCCGGGCTCTATGGCGCAGGCCTTGCCGTCATCCATCTCGGCTGGAGCGTGCCGGCCGCCTTCGCCGCCGGCCTTGCCTGCGGCGTGCTTCTCGCGCTGGTGATCGGCGTGCTGGCGCTGCGCACTTCCGGCGTCGCCTTCATGATCGTCACCATGATGTTCGCGCAGGTGTTCTACCTTATAATCCTCTATTTCGCGGCCTGGACCGGCGGCGATCAGGGCCTGGTCGTGCCGCAGTCGGCGCGTGTGCTTGTCCTGAGCAGCACGTCGCTCGGCCTCACCAATCCGACCGTGCGCTACATGAGCGCCCTCGTCCTGTTCTCGATCGTGCTGCTGGTGACGCTCGTCGTCGTCCGCTCCAGGTATGGCCGTGTGCTTGTCGCCATCCGCGAAAACGAGGAGCGGACCAAAATGCTCGGCTACGACACGTTTTCCAACAAGCTTGCCGCGGTCCTCGTCTCCGGCACAATCTGCGCGGCTTCGGGCGCCGCCTACGCGCTGCTGTTCGGTTATGTCGGCTCGACTTTCGCCTCGGTGCAATATTCCATCCTGCCGCTGCTCTGGGTGCTGCTCGGTGGTGCTGCCACCACGCTCGGTCCGTTGATCGGCACGCTGTTCATGTACTATGTCGTCGACGTCACCAGCGGCTACACCTCGGCCTATCTGCTGATCGTCGGCATCGCCCTCATCCTGCTGGTCCTGTTCTTCCCCAGGGGCATTCTCGGAACCATCCGCCAGCGCTGGCTCGGATGGCTGCCATGATGCCGCTGCTGACGACCAAGGGCCTGTCCCGCAATTTCGGCGGCCTGCGCGCCGTCGACGGCGTCGACTTCGCCCTCATGCCGGGCGAGATTCGCGCCGTCATCGGCCCCAATGGCGCCGGCAAGACCACCTTCGTCAGTCTGGTCAGCGGCCGCATCCAGCCGTCGTCGGGCATGATCGTCTTCGACGGCGCCGACATCACCAACCTGCCGGCCTACGCCAGGGTTCGCCTCGGCATCGCCTACACCTTCCAGATCACCAGCGTCTTTGCCAATCTCACCGCCTACGACAACGTCGCGCTGCCGGTGCAGCGCACGCTGACCGATGGCCGCTCGAAAGGTGCCGTGCATGTCGGCGTCATGGCGGCGCTGGAGCGCACCGGCCTTGCCGACCGCGCCCACATGCCGGCCGGGCAATTGTCCTATGGCCATCAGCGCCTGCTCGAAGTGGCGATGGGGCTGGCGCTAAAACCGCGCCTGCTGATCCTCGATGAGCCGACGCAGGGGCTGGCCGACAGCGAGATCGACAATTTCATCGGGCTGGTGCGCGAGATCGCCAAAAGCGCAACCGTGCTGCTGATCGAACACAACATGCCGGTGGTCATGCAGCTTGCCGACCGCATCACCGTCTTCAACGCCGGCAAGATCTTGGCCGAAGGCACGCCCGAGCAGGTCCGCGCCAATGCCGAGGTGCAGGACGCCTACCTGGGGACGACCCCATGACGCAACCACGGGCTGAAGCTCTGACCATCTCCGGGCTCGACTGCTTCTATGGCGAGGTCCAGGTGCTCTACGGCCTCGACCTCGTGCTGAACAAGGGCGAGGTGCTTTGCCTGTTCGGCCGCAACGGCGCCGGGAAGACGACGACGCTGAAGGCGATCATGGGCCTCGTTCCCTCACGCGCCGGCTCGATCAGGCTCGACGGCAAGGAGTTGACCGGCCTGCCGGCGCATGACGTGCCGAAGGCCGGCGTCGCCTATGTGCCGCAGGGCCGGCGGCTGTTCGCCGAGATGACGGTGGCGGAAAACATCGAGATCGGCCTGATGGCCCGCGGTAAGGGCACGGCGACGCGCGAAAACGTGCTCGACCTCTTCCCGCTGCTGCGCCAGCGGCTCCGGCAGCGTTCCGGCACGCTGTCCGGCGGTGAGCAGCAGATGCTGGCCATGGCGCGGGCACTGTGCCTCGAACCGCAGGTGCTTCTGCTCGACGAGCCGACCGAAGGGTTGATGCCGTCGATGATCGCAAAAATCCGCGAGACGGTGTCGAAGCTGCGCGATCTTGGCGTCTCGACGATCCTGGTCGAGCAGAGGGTCGATGCCGTGCTGTCCGTCGCCGACCGGGTCTCGTTCATCGAGAACGGCCGCAACCGCGAGACCGTCGATGTCGAGGACCTCCGCGCCGATCCGTCGGCGGTCCGCCGCTATGTCGGCGTCGGTTGATCAGCCAAAGAACAGAAAACCCGCGATCAGGAATGTCGGGATCAGCACCGCGCCCGACCACGCCATGTAGCCGAAGAAGCCCGGCATCTTCACGCCGCGATGTCTGGCAATGGCATAGACCATGAAGTTCGGTGCATTGCCGATATAGGTGTTGGCGCCCATGAACACTGCGCCGGCCGAGATCGCCGCGAGCGTCGAGGCGAAGGTGGTCATCAGATGCTGCGCATCACCGCCGGCGAGCTCGAAGAACACCAGATAGGTCGGCGCATTGTCGAGGAAGGATGACAGCGCCCCGGCCAGCCAGAAATAGGCAAGGTCGTTGGGCTCGCCCGTGGGCGAGCTGACAACCGAGACCAGCGGCGCCAGCGCGCCGCCGGGGCCGGCCCTGAGAATGGCGATGACCGGCACGATGCAGATGAAGATGCCGGCGAACAGTTTCGCCACCTCGGCAATCGGCTCCCAGTGGAAGTTGTTCGCCTGCCTGTGGCTCTTGCGCGAGACGCCGAGCGAAAGGAAGGCAAGCGCCAGGATGATGGCGTCGCGCACGAGGTTCTGCAATTCAAGGCTCACGCCCTGGACGGAGAAAGCCACGCCCGGTTTCCACGTCGCGGAAAGCAGGATCGCGCCGATCACCCCGGCCAGCAGCGGGACGTTTTGCAGGCCTCGGATGCGCACCTTCGTGTCCGGTGTCGGATCCTTGATCTTCGGCGCACCAGCCTCGCGGTGATGCAGGATGATGTCCATGGCCAGGAAGACGGCCAGCACCGTGCTGCCGACGAACAGTGTCTCCTGATAGAGGTTGGTGGTGGTCCAGAAGAAATCGACGCCGCGCAGGAAGCCGACGAACAGCGGCGGATCGCCGAGCGGCGTCAGCGAGCCGCCGATGTTGGACACCACGAAAATGAAGAAGATGACGACATGGGCATTGAACGGCCGGTTGTCGTTGGCGCGCAGGATCGGCCGGATCAGGATCATCGAGGCGCCGGTCGTGCCGATGACCGAGGCGAGCATCGCCCCGATCAGCAGCAGTCCGGCATTCACCAGCGGCGTGCCGTGGATGTTACCGGCGACGAGGATGCCGCCCGAAATGGTGAACAGCGCAAACAGGAGAATGATGAACGACATGTATTCGGTGAGCAGCGCATGCAGTACCGCCTCTGTGGCCGAAGACATGCCGAACGCCAGCGCCAGCGGCACGACCGCAAGGGCCGCCCAGAAGAAGGTGATCTTGCCGTAGTGATGCTCCCAGACATGGTGGAAGAGCAATGGCCCGGTGGCGATCGACAGAAGCAGGCCGGCAAAGGGCAGCGCCCACCACAGCGACATTGTTTCGCCCGGCAGTTCGTGGGCCTCGGCTGCAAGCGCTATTCCCGGAGACAAGGTTGCGACTGCCATCACAGCGCCCGCCGTCAAAGCCGCCGCAAACCCCATAGTGCCCCCTCTGGAAGTGTGTCGAATGCGATTGGTGATGTTCAAGCCAGCGTCACGCCGGCATCACGCATTCGGTTCAGCATCGTCTCGACGGAGCCATTGAGGTCGATGCCGCGGCAGGCGTCGAGCCGCACTGTTGTGTGAAAGCCGCGCTTGACCGCATCGAGCGCCGAGAAGGCGACGCAATAATCGGTCGCCAGGCCGACCAGGGTCAGCGTGTCGATGCCGCGCTCCTGGAGATAACCGGCAAGGCCGGTCGGCGTCGCATGGTCGTTTTCGAAGAAAGCCGAATAACTGTCGATCTCCGGGCGGAAGCCCTTGCGGATCACCAGTTCGGCCTTGGTCCAGGCAAGGCCCGAATGGAAATCCGAACCCAGGCTGCCCTGGATGCAGTGGTCCGGCCACAGCGTCTGCTGGCCGTAAGGCATGTCAATCGTTTCGAACGGCTGCTTGCCGGGATGACTGGAGGCAAAGCTCAAATGGCCGGCGGGATGCCAGTCCTGCGTCAGCACGACATGTTCGCTCCGCCGGATCAGGTCGTTGACCAGTGGCGCGATCTCGTCGCCGCCGGCCACCGCCAGCGCGCCGCCCGGGCAGAAATCGTTCTGCAGGTCGATGATAACAAGCGCTTCGTCGGCCATGGAGCCTCCTCTTGTTTGTCCCGGAGGCATGACCCGAACCGGAAGTCGGCCGAAACGTCGAATCCGGTGTCCGAACCCAGGTTCCACCGAAAAAATGCCGCTGACGCGACCGGATGCAGAAACTTGACCAGATGGCCGGCTGCGTCAACCTCCAATGGCATAACAAATGCGTGCCGCCGTGCCGATGCGGATAGCGGCTCGAAACTCTGGCTTTGACAATTTCTGCCAGCTTGATATCATTTGCATACGAATGAATTTGACCGGCTCGGACGCCGGAAGGCTCCGTCGGGGAGCCCCTCTCGAGGAGGCCCATTTTTCTGGGAAGGCAAAGCGTGATCCGTTACGCGAAACCCACCACCATAGACGAGGCGCTCGCTTTGCTTGGCGAGGCTCCGTGGCGCATCCTTGCCGGCGGCACCGATTTCTATCCGACGCAAGGAGCCACGCCTTTCCGCGAAAATGTCCTCGACATCAATGGTCTCGCAATGCTGCGCGGTATCGCCGAAACCGAGGACCATTGGGTCATCGGCGCGCGCACGACCTGGACCGATCTTGTCCGTCATCCGCTTCCGGCGGCTTTCGATGCGCTGAAGCAGGCGGCGCGGGAAGTCGGCTCCGTGCAGATCCAGAATGTTGCCTCCATCGCCGGCAATCTCTGCAATGCCTCTCCGGCCGCCGATGGCGTGCCGGCGCTGCTCGTTCTCGAAGCCGAGGTCGAACTGTGCTCGGTGGCGAAGGTCCGCCATCTGCCGCTGGAAAGATTCATCCTGGGAAACCGCCGCACGGAACTGCAGCCGGGCGAAATGGTCACCGCCATCCGCGTGCCGAAAAACGCGGCCGCCGGCACGTCGGCTTTCGTGAAACTCGGCGCGCGTCGCTATCTCGTCATTTCCATCGCCATGGCGGCCGCCCGCTTGATCATTGAGGATGGCATCGTCGGCAACGCTGCTATCGCCGTCGGCTCCTGTTCGGTTGTCGCCAAGCGTCTTTCGGGCGTCGAAGCAGCCTTGCGCGGCCTCCCGGTCAGCCACGCCCTCGCCACTGCGATCCAGTCTGCACCGATGGACGAGTTGTCGCCGATCGGCGATGTGCGCGGCAGCGCCGAATACCGGCTGGACGCCGCGCGCGAGATTGTCGCCCGCGCCGTTCTCGGTGCCGCGGGTCACGCGTCGAATGACAAGGCGGTGGCGGCATGAGCAAAGCTCAGCCTGGCATGACCAACGCTCAGCCTGGCATGACCAAAGCTCGGCCTGGTATGAGCAAAGCTCAGCCTGGCATGACCAACGCTCAGCCTGGCATGAGCAAAACTCAGCCTGGTATGAGCATGGAGCGCGTCGACATCGCCTTCGAGGTCAACGGCGTCGCCGTTTCTGTCTGCGTGCCGCCGGTTCGCCGTCTCTCTTCGGTGCTGCGCGACGAATTGCGCCTGACCGGCACCAAGATCGGCTGCGACGCCGGCGACTGCGGCGCCTGCACGGTGCTCGTCGACGGCGAACCCGTCTGCGCCTGTCTCATGTCAGCGGCTTCTGCGGCTGGTACCATGGTGACGACGGTCGAGGGTTTCGCCAACGGCAGATTGTCGGCGCTGCAAGCCTCGTTCCTCGACCATGGCGCGGCGCAGTGCGGTATCTGCACACCCGGCCTGCTGGTCGCGGCAACCGCACTTCTGGACCGCAAACCCAATCCAACCGAGGCTGAAACCCAGGATGCGCTGGGCGGCGTCCTCTGCCGCTGCACCGGCTACCGGAAGATCGTTGCGGCCGTGATGGATGCGTCGCGCCATGCCGATGGCCTCGACCATCGCATGCCGCAGTCCGGCCACGCCGTCGGTTCGTCCCCGATCAGGCTCGACGGCCTGCCGAAAGTCACCGGCGGCGAAAAATTCGGCGGTGATTCCTTCCCGGCCGATGCACTGACGGTGCTGGTGGTCCGCTCGCCGCATCATCACGCCCGCTTCGCCTTCGGCGATCTCGACGCCTGGATAAAAGCCCATCCCGGCATCGTCGGCGTCTTTACCGCTGCCGACTTACCAGGAAAGAACAGCTTCGGCGTCATTGCGCCTTTCGCCGATCAGCCGGCGCTGGCCGAAGGTTTTTCGCGCTTTCGCGGCGAGGCGGTGGCACTGGTTGCCGGCGAGCGCGAGACCATCCTCGATCTCGACCTTTCGGATTTTCCTGTTCGATGGACCGAACTGACGCATGTCCTGCAGCCTTGCGAGGCGCAGGCCGGCGGCGTGCAGCTGATCCACGAGAACCGGCCGGCAAACCTGCTCACCACCGGCTTTGTCGAGCGCGGTGACCCGGAGGCCGCCCTTGCCGGCGCGGCTTTCACGGTTTCGGGCGCCATCGACACGTCCTATGTCGAGCACGCCTATATCGAGCCGGAAGCCGGCTATGCCTGTATGGACGGCGACACGCTCGTGGTCGTCGCCTGCACGCAGGCGCCCTACATGGACCGCGACGACGTGGCCAAGGTGCTTGGCCTTGCCGTCGACAAGGTGCGTATCGTGCCGACCGCCACCGGCGGCGGCTTCGGCTCCAAGCTCGATGTCTCGTTGCAGCCGTTGATCGGTCTGGTCGCGATGAAGACCCGGCGGCCGGCGGCACTCGCTTATACCCGTCATGAATCGATGGTCTCGACCACCAAGCGTCATCCCGCCGAAATGAAGGCGACGATCGGCGCCGATGCCGATGGTCGCGTCACCGGCATGGTCTTCGCAGGCGATTTCAACACCGGCGCCTATGCGAGTTGGGGACCGACCGTCGCCAACCGCGTGCCGGTGCATGCCTCCGGTCCCTATGCGACGCCGAATTATCGGGCCGAGGGCCGCGCCATTCACACAAATGGGCCGATCTCCGGCGCCTTCCGCGGATTCGGCGTGCCGCAGGCGACGATCATGCAGGAGACGCTCTACGACAAACTGGCCGAAAAGCTTGGGCTGGATCGGCTCGATTTTCGTTTGAAAAACTGCCTTCGTAACGGCTCCGAAACGGTTACTGGCCAGAGGTTGGAATCGGGCGTCGGCATTGCCGAGTGCCTTGGAGCGCTGCGGCCGCATTGGATGCGCGCCCTTGTCGATGCCGAGCTGTTCAATGCCGGCAGCAGCACAAAAAAACGCGGCGTCGGTGTCGCCTCTTGCTGGTATGGCTGCGGCAACACCTCGCTGCCCAATCCGTCGACCATCAGGGTCGGCATCTCCGCCTCCGGCGATGTCGTCCTGCATCAGGGTGCGGTCGATATCGGACAAGGCTCGAACACGGTCATTGCCCAGATCTGCGCCGACGCGGTCGGCCTGCCGCTGGAAAAATTCCGGCTGAAAAGCGCCGACACGGCGATCACGCCGGACGCCGGCAAGACGTCCGCCTCGCGCCAGACCTTCGTGACCGGCAAGGCCGCCGAAAAGGCCGGCCGCGCCTTGCGCGAGACTATGCTGCGCTTCGCCAATGTGTCGGAAAAAGCGGCGATCGCTCTCGATGGCACAAGCCTGGTCATCCGCGAGGGCGAAGCGACACGGCATATCGATTTGTCCACGCTGAAGACCGATGCCGACGGCTTGGTCTTTCGCGCCGAGGAAAGCTATGACCCGCCGACCCTGCCGCTCGACGCCAAGGGCCAGGGCAAGCCCTATGCCGTTTATGGCTACGGCGCGCAGATCGCCGAACTGCAGGTTGACCTCAAGCTCGGCACGGTGGAGCTGATCAAGATCACCGCAGCGCATGATGTCGGCAAGGCGATCAATCCGCTGCTCGCCGAAGGCCAGATCGAGGGCGGCATCGCGCAAGGCATCGGCATGGCGCTGATGGAGGAGTACATCCCCGGCCGCACCGAGAATTTGCACGATTACCTGATCCCGACGATAGGCGACGTGCCGCCGATCGAGACCATCCTGATCGAAGTTCCGGATCCGGAAGGACCCTTTGGCGCCAAGGGCTTGGGCGAGCATGTGCTGATCCCGACGGCTCCGGCGATCCTCAATGCCATCCGCCATGCCACCGGCGTCCTGGTCACCAAAATTCCCGCGACGCCGAGCCGCATCCGCGCCGCGATACGCGACAAGGAGGCACGCCGATGAGCGAGCTTGCCGAACGCTTCGAGACGCATGATCCCGGCGAGAAGCAGGTGGCGGAAAAAATCCGCTGCGATGCCTGCCCGGTCATGTGCTACATATCAGATGGCCGCACCGGCGCCTGTGATCGCTACGGCAACGTCGGCGGCAGGATCGTGCGGATGGATCCGCTGACCATCCTCGACCATGCGACCGAGGCCGGCGGCGCGGTCGTGCCGTTTGTCGCCGAGGGCGAAGAATGGGACGGCGAACTGGTCAACACCGGCCGCCGCTTCGTCACCGCGATCGGCGCCGGCACCACCTATCCCGACTACAAGCCGGCGCCTTTCATCGTCAGCCAGGAGGTCGAAGGCGTCGATCTCGTCACCGTTGTCACCGAGGGCATATTCTCCTACTGCGGCGTCAAGGTGAAGATCGATACCGACCGTCATATCGGCCCCGAAACGGCGGCGGTCCGTTCGGCGGGCGAGGCGATCGGCCATGTCACGACAGGCGAATATGGTTCGCAGATGCTGTCGCTGGGCGGCGTGCATCATCTGACCGGCGGCTCCAAGGCCGAAGGTCGCGCCACCTGCGATGCGCTGCTTAATCTGTGCAACCGCAAGCCGGTCGAACTCACCATCGACGGGGGCGCTGTGGTCATCGTCGAAGCCGGCAAGCCGCCGGTCATCGACGGCAAGCTCGAACATCGGATGCGCGTCGGCTGCGGCTCTGCCACCATCGGCATGTTCGCCACCCAGTGGCGCGGCCTGGTCGACGAGGTGGTGGTGGTCGACGACCACATCACCGGCGTCGTCTCCGAGCATCAGGCGGGCAAGGTGCTCGGCTGGCAGGACACGGGGATAAAAATCATCGGCCGCCGTTCGACGCCGGGCCGCTATTTCAAGGTGTCAGAGCCCGGCCTCGGCTGGGGCGGCACCAGCATTTCCGACCCGCTGTCGATCCTTGGCGAATGGAACGCGAAGAAAGGCGCGCGTCCCGGCCTGTCGCTGCTGATGGTCTCGACCACCGGCGAGCAGTTCGCCTATTACGAGCTCGACGACGCGTTGAAGCCGGTGCAGAAACCATTCCCCGAGCGGCTGCAGAAATCCGTCGGCCTGATCGAGGAGAATTGCGAGCCGGCGCTATGCACCGTGCTGTTCGTCGGCGGTGCCGGCGGCTCGCTGCGCGCCGGCGTCACCGAGAACCCGGTCAATCTGACCCGCTCGGTGCAGGGCCTGACGACTTATGTAACGGTCGGCGGCGCGCCGGTCTATGTCTGGCCGGGCGGCGGCATCACGCTGATGGTCGATGTCACCCGCGTGCCGGAAGGCGCCTTCGGCTATGTGCCGACGCCGGCGCTGGTGGCGCCGATCGAGTTTACCCTGCGCCGCGACGATTATATCAGGCTCGGCGGCTACGAAGCCGAGATCCGCAGTGTTGACGACATTCTGGCCAAAGGCGGCGAGTATCTCAACCCGCGCCGCGGCACGGCTGCGCCGGCCCGCAATCCGTGGCCGCCGCTGGCGCAGTTGCGGCGTGCAGCGGGCAACGGGGCCGGGTGATGAACGGGCCGCAGGTAAATTGGCTTGAGGACGGCAGGCGGCTGCATCTCAATCATGGCCCGATCGACCTGATCATCGAGGCATTTGGCGATGCGGACGAATGCCGCGCCGCCTATGGCCAGGCGGTGGCGCGGTTTCAAACAATCCTGCAGGAGCTCGTCGATGAACTGCCGGAACTGCGCCGCCCGGCCTCGTCGCGACCACGTGCTTTCGCTGGCCCGACGGCGCGACGCATGGAAGCGGCGGTTGTTCCGCTGGCGAAACAATTCATCACACCGATGGCTGCGGTCGCCGGTTCGGTAGCCGACGAAATGCTTGGCGCGCTGCTGGCCGGGCGCCGGCTCGATCGCGCCTACGTCAACAATGGCGGCGACAGCGCGATCCATCTCGGCAACGGCCGGTCCATGACCGTCGCCATTGCCGGGACGGGCCATGGACTGGCAGACCGGATCACGATCCGTGCCGAAGACGGGATCCGCGGCATCGCGACAAGCGGCTGGCGCGGCCGTTCCTTTTCGCTCGGTATCGCCGACGCTGTTACCGTACTGGCGCGGACCGGTGCTGAAGCCGATGCCGCCGCGACCCTGATCGCCAACGCCGTCGACCTGCCCGGTCATCGCGCCATCGAGCGCATGCCGGCGCGCGATCTGGCGCCCGACAGCGACCTTGGCGATCGATTGGTCACCCAAGCCGTCGGCGCGCTTTCATCAGGCGAAATAGCCGCCGCGCTCGACAGTGGGATCGCTGTCGCCGAAGGCTTTCGGCGACGTGGCCTGATTGCCGCTTCAGCCTTGTTCCTTGCCGGTCAGGCACGGATCGTCGGTCCCATGGCGCTCGTTGCGCCCAACGAGAAATCAAGGAAGGAAATTGCCCATGCCTGAGTTTGCGATCCGCAAGATTGCGGTGCTGACGGAGGAGATATTTCATGAGGGCGGGCCGGTGGCGAAGGTGCCGCGCCGCCGCGCCGCCGCCATGGCGGTGGTGAAGAACCCATTCGCCGGCCGTTACGTGGAAGACCTCCAGAGCGCCATGGACGATCTGAAGCCGCTCGGGCTGCTGCTCTCCGACAAGCTCATTGCCGCATTGGGTGGCGACGTGAAACAGATCGACGGCTACGGCAAGGGCGCCATCGTCGGTATCGCCGGCGAGCTGGAGCATGGCGCGCTGTGGCATGTGCCTGGCGGCTATGCCATGCGCGAGCGGCTCGGCGACGCCAAGGCGATCGTGCCATCGGCAAAGAAGGTCGGCGCCTTCGGTTCGCGGCTCGACGTGCCGCTCGGCCATATCAACGCCGCCTATGTGCGCAGTCATTTCGATGCCATGGAGGTCGGCATCAGCGACGGGCCTCGTCCCGACGAGATCCTGTTCTGCCTCGCCATGACCTGCGGCCCGCGCGTGCACGACCGCATGGGCGGCCTCGCGGCAAAAGACATCAAGGCGTGGGACGGACTTCGGTGAGCGCCGAAGACATCAAGCTCAAGCTGGTCGAGGCAGAGGAGCCTGACGAAAACGATTACTGCCTGCAGGAGCAGGTCGGCTTCATCCTGCGCAAGGCGCACCAGCGCCATGTCTCGATCTTCGCCGCGCACATTGCCGACCTGACACCGCCGCAATTCGCCGCCCTGGCCAAATTGCACGATGTCGGCGAGACCTCGCAGAACCAGCTTGGCAGCCTGATCGCCATGGACGCGGCGACGGTAAAAGGTGTCATCGACCGGCTCAAGGCGCGCGGCCTGGTCGAGCTTTCCAAGCATGAGGTCGACAAAAGGCGCCTGCTGGTCAATCTGACCGCTGAAGGCCGCAATGCCGTCGAGCGGCTGATTCCGATCGCCCGCGAGATCACCGAGGAAACGCTGGCGCCGCTTTCGGCCAAGGAGGCCGCGATTTTCATGAGGCTTTTGGCCAAGCTGGCGTGAGCGCGGCCTTGGTCAGCGCTGCCCCTCACCTGCCTGCCGGCATCCTCTCCCCGTAGAACGGGGAGAGGGGCGCCGTCATCGACGACTTCGTCTCAGAGCCCGTGCTCCTTCAGGATCTGGGCGGCATTTTCCTTGGTGATCTTCTGTGTCGGCAGCGTGATGGTCTTTTCGACCTTCTCGCCGTTCAGAAACTTGATCGCCTGCCGCAGCCCTTCGGCACCCGGTGTCACATAGGTGAACGTCGCCGTCAGCTCACCATTGGCAACAAGCTGCACGCCTTCATTGGGCAGGCCGTCGATGCCGATGAACTTGATGTCCTTCTCGCGGCCGACATCCTTGGCGGCAAGATAGGCGCCGTAGGCCATCGGATCGTTGTGACCATAGACGAGGTCGATCTTCTCGTTGTTGCGCAGTGCCGTGGCCATGATGTTGTAGGCCTGGTCCTGCTTCCAGTCGCCCGACTGCTGGTCGAGCAAATATTTTATGCCCGGCTCCTTGTCAGTGAATTCATGGAAGCCGTCATGGCGGTCATGTGCCGGCTGGGTGCCCATGCCGCCCCAGATCTCGACGACGTTGCCGGAGGCCTTGCCCTTGCCGCCGAGCAACTCGACCGCATATTCACCGGCAGCCCGGCCGATCAGCTTGTTGTCGCCGCCGACGAACTGCGTGTAGTCCTTGGTCTCGACATTGCGGTCGAGCACGAAGACCGGGATCTTGGTGTCGATCGCCTGCTGCACGACGCCGGTCAACCCAGCGGATTCCTTCGGTGACACCAGCAGCGCGTCGACTTCCTGGCGGATCAGGTTTTCGACATCGGCGACCTGCTTTTCCGTCTTGTCCTCGCCGTCGGTGACGATCAGCTCGACTTCCGGATGCTTGGCGGCCTCAGCCAGGATGTCCTTGTTGAACTGGGCGCGCCAGGGCTCGATGGTCGTCACCTGCGAGAAGCCGATCTTCCACTTCTTGTCCTGCGCGTAGGCGTTGCCGCTGGCCAAAATCGCGGTCGTGGTCAGCAGTGCCGCGGTGACAGCGGCGAGCTTCAACAATTCACGTCGTTTCATTTCTTGTTTCCTCCAAGATTTAGAGACGGGGTCTCTTTTGACGGCCGCTTTGCTGCGGTCGTTTCCTTGTGCGCCTGCCCGCCCCAGAGAGGCGCAAATACCAGGCGCAGATAGAAGAGAAGATCAACGGCATTGCGCTCCTGGACGAGCACGGTGCCGATGATGATCATCCCCTTCAGTACGAGCTGAAGGTTCGAATTGATGTTGTGCAATTGCAGGATGTTCGAGAGCAGTCCGAAGATCAGCACGCCGCAGAATGTGCCGATGAGGCTGCCGCGTCCGCCTATCAGGCTGGTGCCGCCGATGACCACCGCGGCGATGGCATCGAGCTCCAGCCCGGCGCCGGCATCCGGCTTGCCTTGCCTGTATTGCGCGACATAGAGCACCGCCGCCACGCCGGCCAGCAGCCCGGACACGGCGTAGGTGGCGATCTTGACGCGGCCGGCGGCGATGCCGGACAGCCGTGCCGCCTCTTCGTTGCCGCCGATTGCATAGACGTAGCGGCCGAACGGGGTGAAGCGCAGCACCGCGCCGTAGATCAGGATCGCTCCGAGGAAGAACAGGCCCGGCATCGGAATCACGCCGAAGACCAGCGAGCGCAGCATTTCGAAATCGGCGGTGGCGTTCGACCCGGTGTAGACCGGCAGCACCGCATTGTTCTGGCCGGCGGTCAGCCGTGCGATGCCGAGCGCCGTCACCATCATCGCCAGCGTGACGATGAAAGGCTGCAGCCGCCCGGCAACGATGATGACGCCGTTGAGTGCGCCGAACAGCAGGCCGACGCAAGGCGCCACCAGCAACACGCCGACCACGCCGAATTTTGAGCCTACCTGCGGCAGCAGGTACCACAGCACGAGACTGCAGAGGATCACCCCGACGATGCCGGGCGTGACCAGCCCACGAACGCTTTCCAGCCTGATGGCGTGGGTGGCCTGCGGGCCGGCGCGGGATTTTTCGATGTTCAGGAAGATGAAGCGGGTGACCAGAATGCCGAGGCAAAGGGCGACTACGGCAACTGTCGGCACCCCCAGCACCACCGCCGGCGTGACGCCCGGAACCGTCAGCAGCATGGCGCAGACCACGGTGCAGATCGCCATCAGCGAGCCGACGGAAAGATCGATGCCGCCGGTGATGATCACCGCCGTCATGCCGGTGGCGATCAGGCCGGTGGTCGACACCTGGCGCAGCACATCCAGCAGATTGCCGTAGGACAGGAAGATGTTGTTGCCCTTGGAGCTGATCGGCGAGCCCAGCACGCCGATCAGGAAGATGGCGATCAGGCCCCAATAGAGCTTCGTCCGGGACAGGATGTTCAAGATGCTCATGCGGCAGGCCTCGTCATGGTCCGGCGCGGCGCCGCGAGCCGCATAATGGCCTCCTCGCTGGCTTGCGCGCGCGAGAGGATCCCCGTCTGGCGACCATCGGCCATGACCAGGATGCGATCGGAAAGATGCAGCAGCTCCGGCAATTCCGAGCTGATGACGGCAATGGCGAGGCCGTCTCGCGCCAGCTTGAAGATGAGATCGTAGATCTCGCGCTTGGCGCCGACATCGATGCCGCGTGTCGGCTCGTCCAGCAACAGCACCCGCGGCCGCGTCGCCAGCCATTTGCCGATGACGACCTTCTGCTGGTTGCCGCCGGACAGCGTCCCGGCCGGCTGCTCGATGGTCCCGCAGCGAATGCCGAGCGCCTTGACCGCGTGCCGCGCCAGGCCTTGCTCGGCGGCCCGCGAGCGAAGCCCGAACCGCGCCAGCGCGCCGACCAGCGGCAGCGCGACATTGTCGGTAATCGAGGCCTGAAGATGCAGGCCTTGCGTCTTGCGGTCCTCGGTCACCAGGGCGATGCCAAGCCGGCGGGCGTCGCGCGGCGAACGGATTTCCACCGGCTCGCCGTCGAGCCGGATTTCGCCGCCGGCACGGCCGCCGCTGGAGCCGAAGATGGTCTCCAGGATTTCGGTGCGTCCCGAGCCCAGCAGCCCGCCTATCCCCAGAATTTCCCCGGCGGCAAGATCGAAGCCGACGCCGTCGAGCGCGGTGCGCCAGCCGTGGCGGTCTGGTTTCGACAGCGATAGGCCGCTTACGGAGAGGACGACCTTGCCGCTGGGGCCACGCTCTTCCTGGGAAGAGGCAAGCAGGTTTCGCCCGACCATCGCCGAAATGATGGTGTTTTCGTCGAGCTTTGCCATCGCCTCGGTCAGCACGTGGCGTCCATCGCGAAACACGGTGACCCGGCCGGCCAGATGCATGACCTCGTCGATGCGGTGCGAGATGTAGACGATCGCCACCCCGTTGTCGGCGAGCTGGCGGATGATCCGAAACAGCCTTTGGCATTCGGCCGGCGAAAGTGCGGAAGTCGGCTCGTCCATGATCAGGATGCGCGCCGACATCGACAGTGCCTTGGCGATTTCGACCAGCTGCTGCTCGCCGACGCGCAAGCTGCCGACCCGCGCTTCCGGATTGAGCTCGATACCGAGCCTATGCAGCAGGGCGCCGGCGGCATTGCTGCTTGCCTTGCGGTCGACGATAAGTCCGGCGATCAGCTTCTCGCGCCCCAGGAAGATATTATCCGCAACGCTGAGCTCGGGGACGAGATTGAGCTCCTGGTGGATAATGGCGATGCCGGCATGCTCGGCGTCGCGGACCCCGGCGAAACGGACCGGATGGGCATCGACGTTCACCGTTCCGTCGTAATCCGTATAGATGCCGGAGAGGATTTTCATCAGCGTCGACTTGCCGGCGCCGTTTTCCCCCATCAGCGCATGAACCTCGCCGCGCCGCAGGTCGAAGCCGACATCGACAAGTGCGGCGATGCCGCCGAAGGTCTTGGAGATGTGCTCGGCACTCAGAACGACGGCCGGGCCGGCGGCAGCCGCAACATCTCCGGACGTGCTGGAATTGCCAGGCTCCATGACAAGAACGGCCTCCCTTCCGTCGTCGTCGAATGTCCCAAACGCTAATCTAAACGTTTCGATCATGTCAAGCCGGTATCTGATGAGGCGGGATTGATGCATTTCAATTCTTGCGCAAATCTGCGAGATTCCGTAGGTATTGCAGCCAGAGGGCGGTGAAACGTTTCGAAAATGATGGCGTCAGGGCGAAAAAAGCAGCGAAAGTCCACGGCCCCGACCATGTTGCACGTGGCTGAAGTGGCGCGTGTTTCGGTCGCCACCGTCTCGGCGCTGATCAACGGCACCGCGACCGTCAGTCCCGAGCTCAGCCAGCGCATCGAACAGGCGATCCGCGACATCGGCTATAAGCGCAACGCGATCGCCCGCAGCCTGAAGATGGGCACGACCCGCACCATCGGGCTTACCGTTCCCCACATCACCAATCCGTTCTTCACCGACGTCGTTTCGGTCATCCAGCAGGCATTCGATCGCGCCGGCTATGCGGTTATGCTGTGCTGCACGGACGAGGATCTGAACACGCAGGATGACCAGATCAGGCTGCTGCTCGACCGGATGGTCGACGGGCTGATCGTCGCGCGCGTTGGCGACGGCGCGATCCTGAAGAGAATTGTCGACGACGCCAACGTGCCGGTGGTGCTGCTCGACCGCGTTTGCGAAGGCGTCGATACCGACACCGTCGTTCTCGACAACCAGCGCGCGGTGTTCGACGCCATCAGCTATCTGATCGATCTCGGCCACCGGCGGATCGGCTACATCTCCGGCTCGTTCGACATCTCGCCCATGCATGAACGCATGACAGGGTATCGCGAGGCACTCCAGGCCGCTGGTCTGCCGGTTGAGAATGAGCTCGTCCGTTTCGGCAATTTCCATGAAGTCGACGGCTACAACGCGACGATGCAGCTGCTTTCGCTGCACGACCGCCCGAGCGCGATCTTCTCGGCCAACAACCCGATGGTGATCGGCACCATGAAGGCGATCCGCGATATCGGGCTGTCCTGCCCCGAGGATATTTCGGTCGCCTGCTTCGACGATTTTCCATGGTCGGACGTGTTCCAGCCGCAACTGACCACGGTCGCACAACCGGTCAAGGCGATCGGCGAGCAGGCGGCCAATCTGCTGCTCGACCGGCTCGCCGGAAACAGGGACGCGCCGCCGCGCAAGCTGGCGCTCAAGGGACGCCTTATGATCCGCAATTCATGCCGGCCACTGGGGGCGATCGCACAAAGCGTCAGCGCCTGATGCATGTCGCCCAAAAGCATGCCCTCGGGCTTGAACCGAGGGTGCGCAGCGGTTTTGGGATAACAACATGCATCAAATAAGAAAGACCATCATGCAGCTTCCGACAGCGATTTGTGGATGTCGGCCAGGATCTCGAACGACCGCACCCGCGCTGCGTGGTCGAAAATCTGCGCGGTAACCATCAGCTCGTCGGCGCCGGTGCGCTGCACGAACGCCTCGATGCCTTGCCCGACCGTTTCCGCGGCGCCGACGACGGCGCAGGACAGCGCCTGGCCAAGCATGGTTTTGGCCATCGGGTCGAGGTCGCGCTCGTACCCTTCGACCGGCGGCGGCAGTCGGCCGGGCCGGCCGGTGCGCAGATTGACGAAGGCCTGCTGCAGCGAAGTGAACAACAGCCGCGCCTCGGCGTCGGAGGGCGCCGCGAACACGTTGAGACCGAGCATGACATAGGGCTTGTCGAGCTGTTTCGACGGCTGGAAGCGCGAGCGATAGATCTCCAGTGCGTGGTCGAGTTCGGCCGGTGCGAAATGCGAGGCGAAGGCGTAGGGCAGGCCGAGCATGGCTGCGAGCTGCGCGCCATAGAGGCTCGAGCCCAGAATCCAGATCGGCACCTGCTCGCCCTCGCCGGGCACGGCTCGGATACGCTGACCGTCTTCGGCCGGCTGGAAATAGCCCATCAGCTCGACGACATCCTGCGGAAAACTGTCGGCGCCGGCCTCGAGGTTGCGGCGCAGCGCGCGCGCCGTGCCCATGTCAGTGCCCGGCGCCCGGCCGAGGCCGAGGTCGATGCGGCCGGGATGCAACGCCGCCAGCGTGCCGAACTGCTCGGCGATGACCAGCGGCGAATGGTTGGGCAGCATGATTCCGCCGGCGCCGACGCGTATCGTCCTGGTACCGCCGGCGACATGGGCAATGACGACGGAGGTGGCGGCGCTGGCGATGCCCGGCATATTGTGATGCTCGGCCAGCCAGTAGCGCTTGTAGCCCAGCCGCTCGGCATGGCGGGCAAGATCGAGCGAATTGGCGAGTGATTGCGAAGCGTTGCTGCCTTCGACGATCGGCGACAGGTCGAGAACGGAAAGAGCGGTCATGGCGTCTTAGGCCTCCAGGATTTTCTTCTGTCGCGCCATGGCCTCGAAGGCTGCACGGTCGGGAATGGCGATTTCGAGCGGGCCTTCCAGCACGTGGGCGAGTTCGGCGGCTGTCGCTATCTCGATCTGCTCGGTACGGCCGCCGAGATGATGCGTCGATAGCCGGTTGTTGCGGAGCGCATAACGGCGGCCCGGCAAGGCTCGTGCCGCGATTACGGAGGAAAGGAAGTGCGAGGTTGGGTGGGTCGACAGGAAATGGTTGCTGACCGAATAGTCGACCTCATAGTTCTGCTGCATGTCGAAGCGGTAAATTGTCCGCCAATCGCCGCCGACATTGGCCTGCAGCCGAAAATGATCGCCTGTCGCAACCATGCGGAATGTCTCATGTGGGGTCTTTTGCTCGAGACCCGGTCGAAGCAGGAGCGGCGCTGTCAGCGTCAGTCCGCCGAAGCCGACATCGGCAATGTAGGTTCGGCCGTCGAGTTCGACGCGCAGCAACATATGGCTCCGTGCGGTTATGGCATCATCGGGCTGGCCCCAAAGAACGCGTGCGGCAAGGCCGCTGACGACGAAGCCAAGCGCCTTCAGCACATGCATGAAAATGAGATTGTGCTCGAAGCAATAGCCGCCGCGACCCCGAGCGACGATCTTTTCCTGCAGCGAGGCGAGATCGAGACGAACCGGATGGCCTAGAAACGGATCGAGATTTTCGAACGAGATTGCCTGCGGGTGTAAGAGATGGAGCGACTTCAGCGTTTCCAGCGAAGTGTCCCTCAAGCCGGTGTATCCGATGCGGGCGAAATAGGCGTCGATGTCGAAGGAGATATCGGTCATGGAGGGGAGCCCGGCTTTGACCGGCTCGATATAGGCATTCAATCCGGGCGCCGCAAACGCCGCGCGCCGGTTTGCGCTGCAGCGCTGTCCATCTCCTCGATAAGTTCTTCTTCAACCACCGCCGTATGCTGCGCCGCCAGGAAATTGCCGACATGGCTGAGGCCGTCGAAATGATCGCAGAACACCTTGATGACGACCAGCAGCGGCACCGCCATCAGCGCGCCGACGAAACCCCACAGCCAGGACCAGAAGGCAATGGCAATGAGGATCGCCACGGCGTTGATCTCTAGGCGCCGGCCAACCACCGTCGGCGTCACGAATTGGCCTTCGACGGTATCGCACAACAGCACGAAGGCCGGCGCCAGCAGCGCGTAGGAGATGCTGTCGAAGCTGATAAGCGCGATGATCGTGACAAGCGTGATTGTAATCAGCGCCCCGATATAGGGCAGGAAATTGAGCAGAGCCGCTGCCGCGCCCCAGACCTGCGGGTTGGGCATGCCGAGTGCCCAGAGGCTGAGTCCGATGACCACGCCCAGGCATGTATTGATGACGGCGACGGTAAGCAGGTAGTGCGAGATTTCACGTTCGACATCATAGACGACGCGCAGTGCCCGCTTCTTTTCGCTGAGACTGGGGAAGGATTCGACGATCTTCTCATAGAACATCGTGCCGGAGGCGAGCAGGAACAGCGACAGGACGAAGACGATGATGAGGCTGGTGCCCGCCGACAGCAAATTGCTGGCGGCTTGTGGGAGAAGGCCGGATTGCGCCATGGCTACCCTCTGGACGCCCGGCCCTTGGGAGGTCTGCGTCAGTCCCTCTATCTGCCGCGAAATCTCCATGATCCTTTCGAAAGGACGCCGCAGTTGCGCGAGACGTTCGGTCAGCTGCTGGCCAATTACCGAGGTGTTATTGATGAGGTCGATGACCGGGCCGCTGAGCAGATAGCCGGCCACGGCAAGGATGCTGACCGACAGCACCACCAGCAGTGTCGCCGATATCACATCGGGCATGCCGTGCTTGCGCAGGAAGCGGACGATCGGCGTCAGCGTCAGCGCCAGCAGGAAGGCCAGGATGACCGGCATGAAGAAGGCACGGGCGAAGGAGAGCGCGTAGATCGCCATAAGGATGAAGATGCCGACGAGCAGCGAACGCATCAGGTGCATGTCCGCACGCGCCTCGACGCGCGGATCCGGGCTCTCTGCGGCGCCCGAAGCGGCGGGTTCGGCTTTCATTCTGGCCCTCGGCGGCACACTGCGATTGGTGTACGCTGTTGGTGGAAACGCCTTTGCGGCTTCAAAGTTCCGTTAGAGCGACGTGCGTCCACTTGGACGCACAGAGTACGCTCTAACACCTACGCATCGTGCTTTCCGAAAATCGATTCCGATTTCCGGGCCGATGCGTTAGCCGGCGTTGACGACGGCCTTAGCCCTACGATCTTGCCGGCGAATCAGGCGACCGGCGCGGCCACGGCAGGGATGGCCTTCGCCGTTTCCTTGCGCACGATCGGCGCCACCTTGGTGCCGTAGAGTTCGATCGCCTTCATGATTTTGGCGTGCGCCATGGTGCCGATTGCCATTTGCAGCAGGAAGCGGTCGTTGCCGAATACCCTGTGCTGGGCAACGATCTTTTCGGCCACCTGTTCTGGATTGCCGACGAACAGCGCACCGTTCGGGCCGCGCGACTGGTCGAAATGTGCTCTCGACGTCGGACCCCATCCGCGCTCGCGGCCGATGCGGTTCATCACCTCGGCCTGCGGCCCATAAAAATCGTCAGCCGCCTGGTCGGTGGTCTCGGCGATGAAGCCGTGGACGTTGAGGCTGGTGGCGAGATCAGCCGGATCGTTGCCGGCCCGTTTGGCCGCTTCCCTGTAAATATCGAACAGCGGCGCGAACCGCGCCGGCTCGCCGCCGATGATGGCCAGCGCCAGCGGCAGGCCGAGCGCGCCGGCCCGCGCGGCGGATTGCGGGGTGCCGCCAATCGCGATCCAGATCGGCAATCTGTCCTGGAACGGGCGGGGGTAGACGCCGCGATCGTTGATCGGAGCGCGCAGCCTGCCCGACCAGGTCACCTTGACGCTGTCGCGTATCGCAAGCAGCAGGTCGAGCTTTTCGGCAAAGAGCTCATCATAATCTTCGAGATTGTAGCCGAACAGCGGAAAGGATTCGATGAACGAGCCGCGCCCGGCCATGATCTCGGCCCGGCCGCTTGACAGAAGGTCGAGCGTCGCGAACTGCTGGAAGACACGAACCGGATCGTCGGAGGAAAGCACGGTGACCGCGCTGGTCAGCTTTATACGCCTGGTGCGTTCGGCCGCTGCGGCCAGGCCACGACCGGCGCTGAAGCCGCATAATCGGGACGGTGATGCTCGCCCAGTCCAAACACGTCGAGGCCGACCTGGTCGGCCAGCTCGATCTCCTCGATCAGGTTGCGCAGCCGCTCATGCGCACCGATGGCACCGGGACCCGGCTCCGGGCTGACGTCGGCGAAGGTGTAGAGACCGAGTTCCATCATCTGTCATCCTGGCGTTTTGTTTTTCGCGCTACAGGTAGCGACCAGTCCGCCGCGCCGCCAGAGGGCCGGATGGTGAACAGTGCATGTCCGTTTCAGCCGAATTCAGCCGAAAAGGCGTCTCCCGGCTGCAACAGCTCAGAATTTCATGGCTGGCATACCGTTTTGGCGCTTGAACTCTGGGTTTTCACGCGTATGTAAGCCTCGCAAATTGACTCCAGGGAAGTGGACTTGGCTATCTATAGGGAAAAAGACGTTTTCGAGCGGCGCAATGCCGCGAACGAGGCAAAGAAGGCGCTTCTCGAGCGCTTCAAGGCAAAGCCGGCAGCAGACGATCCAGCGGTGCTGGCACGACAGGCCGAACGCAAGGCAATCCTCGAAGCCCGTGCGATACGCGAGGCCGAAAAGGCTAGGCTGAAGCAGGAAAAGCTGGCGCGCGAAGCTGCCGAAAAGGCCGAGCGCGAAGCTGCTGCCGAAGCAGCGCGTATTGCTGCGGAAGAAGCGGCGCAGGCGGAAGCGAAGATCCGGGAAGCCGAAGAGAACGAGCGCATCGCTCGTTTGCTTGCCGACGAGGCCGAGCGCAAGGCCAAGCGCGACGCGCGCTATGCGGCGCGCAAGCAGCGCACCGGCAGGACGCCTCCGGGCTTTTCAGCTCGCTAGCTCTCCTACAGCGCGATTTCACAAACGCCTTCAGGGCCGCCTTGCAGCGGCCCTGAAGGCGTTTGTGCTGCGGCCTTGCTGCAAAACTAGGCCGCGAGTTTCAATCCCATGATGCCGCAGACGATGAGTGCGATGCAGGCCAGCCTGATCGCGGTCGCAGGCTCGCCGAGCAGCCAGATGCCAAGCAGCGCCGTGCCGACGGTGCCGATGCCGGTCCACACAGCATAGGCCGCGCCGACCGGCAGCATCTTCAGTGCCAGTCCGAGCAAGGCAAGACTGACGACCATCGAGACAACCGTCAGGACAGTCGGCAGCGGCTTCGAAAAGCCATCAGTGTATTTGAGGCCGATCGCCCAGCCGATCTCGAACAGGCCAGCGAAGAAGAGAAGAATCCACGACATCGGAACGCTCCATTGGATTGCGGGTCGTCCCGGTCTTTTCGAAAGCGCGAAGTCGTCTTCGCTGCATTGATCGCGAAGTCGCCTTCGCTGCATTGATATGGAAATTTCGGGTGCCCAATCAACAGCAGCGCCGACGGCATTTCAGGACCAATCGCTGGATGTCGATTGGTCCTGAAATGCCGTCGGTCATGACCTTGCGCCGAAACGCCGAGGCTTACTTGTCCTTGAGTTTGGTCGCCTTGACGGGCGGCGCTTTCAGGGTCGGGGCAGCGGCGGGTTTCTTTGCGTCCTTCTTCGGCTTGCGGGCTTCTTTGCCCGCCTTCATCGCACCTTTAGCCATGATTCGTTTCCTCCGATTGTGGCAAGCGAAATGAACCAAGAGAAACGTCCGACCGCAAGAGGCATAATCTGGCGCGCCTGCGTCAGCCGGCGGCCGTCAACCGTTTCTAATTCGCTCGTAAACCGCGCTGGTCCGTGCGATGATCTTTTTTGCACTGCAGCACAGCCCGTGCCTTCGCCGGGTGATGATCCGGCAGTCCGGTCAGGACGACAATGCGAATCCATATCGGCTGCGAGATGAGCTTCGATTTTCCGCAGGAAACGCCGTTGATCGCGATGCTCAACGTCCACTATTCCCGCGCGTCCGATCTCGATCGGCCGGATTTCCTGACCTCGAACCCGCCGGTACCGATCGAGAGCTACCGCGACAGTTTCGGCAATTGGTGCAACCGTCTTGTTGCCCCGCCCGGGCGCTTTACCTTCGGCACGGACGCGGTGATCCGCGATCCCGGAACCTTCGAGATCGGCGATCTGGTGGCGTGGCAGCACGAGGTGCGCGACCTGCCGTCGGAGACATTGCTGTTCCTGCTGCCCAGCCGCTATTGCGAGAGCGACGTGCTGGCGAGCGAGGCGTGGCGGCTGTTCGGCCACACACCGCTCGGCATTCCACGCGTGCAGGCGGTCTGCGATTTCGTCCACAACCACATTATCTTCAATTACGGCAATGCGCGGCCGACGCGCACCGCGGCCGAGGCCTATCGTGAGCAAAGCGGCGTCTGTCGCGACTTCGCCCATCTCGCCGTCGCCTTCTGTCGCGCCTTGAACATCCCGACGCGCTACTGCACCGGCTACATCAGCGACATCGGCCTGCCGAAACCGTGGTCGGACATGGATTTCGCCGCCTGGATGGAGGTCTATCTCGGCGGCCGCTGGCATGCCTTCGATCCGCGCAACAATGCGCCGCGCATCGGCCGCATCCTGATCGCCTCCGGCCGCGACGCAGCCGATGTGCCGCTGACCCATATTTTCGGACCGGGCACGCTGGCCGGCTTTAAGGTCTGGACGGAAGAGGTCATCGAAGAGGCGTAGGCGCAGCAGTCTTGAACTGCCGGATGCTTCGCGCGTTGTGAATGCCTGTGGAACTGCGGCGGCTGCGCCGTTATGCTCGAACGTGTCGAGGCGCAGCCGAAGGGAGGAGCGAAGATGAAAATCGACGGCAGGTGCCATTGCGGCGCTATCACCTACGAAGCGGAAGTCGATCCGGAAAAGACCAGTATTTGTCACTGCATCGATTGTCAGCAGCTGACCGGAACGGCGTTTCGGGTGACCGTGCCGGCGCCGGAGGATCACTACCGGATCACCAAGGGCACGCCGAAGATCTACATCAAGACCGCCGCGAGCGGCGCCAGGCGCGCCCAGGCTTTTTGCGGCGAGTGCGGTTCGCATCTCTATGCCACGTCGGTCGGCGACGGGCCGAAAGTCTACGGCATCAGGGTCGGCACGGCGCGGCAGCGCGAACAACTGATCCCGAGAAAACAGATATGGCACCGCTCGGCGCTGCACTGGCTGCCGGAGTTCGAAGGCATGACGACCGTCGAGGAGCAATAGCCTCTCACTCGTCGCCTTCGACGACCCTTAGTCTCAGCTGACCGGTCTTGGAGTCGGCGACGCGCGCACCCGCTTCGGCTTTCGCGCTGGCCGCATGTGCCGTTTCGGCCGATCCGGCGTCGCCCTCTGTCGGCTGCGCGCCGAACTCCAGCGCCTCGATCCTCTGGCCGCGCTTGGTCACCTTCGACGTCGAGACGAGGATATCGTCGATATCCTTGGCCGACTGGCCGAAATGGCTCTGCAGCTTGCGCACCCGCTCGTCGAGGCGCGAGACATCCTCCATCAGCCGGATGACTTCACCCTGGATCAGATGCGCCTGCTCGCGCATGCGGGCGTCTTTGAGGATCGCCTGGATGACCTGGATCGACAGCATCAGCAGCGACGGCGAGACGATGACGATGCGGGCGCGGTGCGCCCTGTGGACAATCCCCTCGAAATTCTCGTGGATCTCGGCGAACACCGATTCCGACGGCACGAACATGAAGGCGGTGTCCTGCGTCTCGCCCTGGATCAGGTATTTTTCGGCGATATCGCGGACATGCACCTCGATGTCGCGCCGGAACGCTTGTGCTGCCACCTTCTGCAAATCGGCGCCTTCGGCGGCACGGATGGCGTTCCAGGCTTCCAGCGGAAACTTGGCGTCGATGGCAAGTGCGGGCGCGCCGTTCGGCATCTTCACCAGGCAGTCGGGCCGGCTACCGTTCGATAAGGTCGCCTGGAATTCGTAGGCACCGTGCGGCAGGCCGTCGGCGACGATCGCTTCCATGCGCGACTGGCCGAAGGCGCCGCGCGTCTGCTTGTTGGAGAGGATCGCCTGAAGCTGAACGACCTGGCCGGCGAGCGACTGGATGTTGCCCTGCGCCGTATCGATGACCGCCAGCCGTTCCTGCAGTTTGGCGAGGCTTTCATGCGTTGATTTCGTCTGCTCGGTCATGGTCTGGCCGAGACGGCCGGTCATCGCGTCGAGACGTTGGCCGATCGACTGTGTGAGTTCGGCCTGCCGCGCGCCGAACACTTCGGCTATGGCGCCCATGCGGCCCTGCATCTCGGCCTGGCTTTGCAAGATGCCGGCCATCCGCGCCTCGGCGTCGCGGGCGTGGTCGGCGGCTTCCGCGGCAGCCATCGCACGCGCCTTGGCCGAGCGCCACAGCGCGACGACGAGCGCCACGAACAGGCCCAGAAAAACGATCGCGCCGAATGCCAGTGCGTGGGCGAGCGTGATCGTGGTGGCGCCGAGCCGGGCGATTGGTTCGGACAGGATGGTGGTCAGGTCATTCATACTGGGCAGCATAGATGATTCGGCCTGACGGCATAGATCAAAACGTGAACGCCGCTGTAAATGCCCCGGTTGACGCTTTTCGTGCGAGGTCTTAGGTGAGACGCCATGTCGATCAAGCCGCTCATCATCCTTCCCGATCCCGTCCTGCGCCAGGTTTCGAAACCGGTCGAGCGCGTAGATGGCGCCTTGCGCAAACTGGCCGACGACATGCTGGACACGATGTATGATGCGCCGGGCATCGGTCTGGCGGCGATCCAGGTCGGCGAGCCGCTGCGCATGCTGGTGATCGATCTCGCCAAGGAAGACGAGCCGCCGGCGCCGCATGTCTTCATCAATCCCGAGATCCTCGAGAGCGCCGATCAGCGCTCGGTCTACGAGGAGGGCTGCCTGTCGATTCCGGATTACTATGCTGAGGTCGAGCGTCCCGCCGCCGTGCGGGTGAAATATCTCGATCGCGACGGCAAGCTGCAGGAGATTGAGGCCGAAGGGCTGATGGCGACCTGCCTGCAGCACGAGATCGACCATCTCAACGGCGTTCTGTTTATCGACCACATCTCGAAGCTGAAGCGCGACATGGTGGTGAAGAAGTTCAAGAAGCTCGCCAGGGACAAACCATCAGGCAGCAAGGCGCCGGGCAAGTTGGTGGGATAGGGCGATACTCGCGCAGTTTGATGCTGAACCTTTCGAAGATGTTGGCGGGACAGCGCCCCTCTGCCCTGTTCCAGATCAGGAAATGGAGACGCCGATGAGCGACATGCTGATCAGAAATATTCCCGAACCCTTGAAGCGGGAAATCGAGCAGGCGGCGCGTAAGAGCGGCCAGAGCCTGTCGGGCAAGGCGATCGCTCTTCTGCGCGAAGGCATGGTCGCCGAAAGGCAAGCCAGGCTGGAGCCGGGTCTTTCGGCATGGGACGCTATTCGCGCGACTTTCGCTGCTGAAAACGCAATTGGCGATGAATTCGCCAAGGTCATGAACGAAATCGAAGGAGAAGGGAAACGCGACTTCGGTCGCCGACCCGCAAAGTTCGCGACTTCGACTGAGCCGACTTAGCGGCCATACCTAGACCGGACCCGGAACAAAAATGCCCCTGCGCGTCATCTTCATGGGTACGCCCGAATTCTCGGTGCCGACGCTGCGGGCGATCGCAGATGCCGGGCATGAGATAGAAGCCGTCTACACCCAGCCGCCGCGCGCCGCCGGTCGCCGCGGGCTGGAACTGACGCGGTCGCCGGTGGAGCGCGAGGCGGAGCGGCTGGGCATCGAGGTGCGGACGCCGGTGTCGCTGAAAAGCGAAGCTGAGCAGCAGGCGTTCCGCGCCTTGCGGGCCGACGTCGCCGTGGTCATCGCCTATGGATTGCTGTTGCCTAAACCAATTCTCGAGGCGCCGCGGCTCGGCTGCCTCAATGGTCACGCGTCGCTCTTGCCACGCTGGCGCGGCGCCGCCCCTATCCAGCGCGCCATCATGGCCGGCGATACCGACACAGGTATGATGGTGATGCGGATGGAAGAGGGCTTGGACACCGGCCCGGTGGCGATGGTCGAAAAATGCGCCATCGGCCCCGATATGACGGCCGGCGAACTGCACGATCGGTTGATGCACATTAGTGCCGCGCTGATGGCGGAAGCGCTGGCACGAATGGAAAGGGATGCCCTGACATTTACCGCACAGGCGACGGAGGGGGTGACCTACGCCAAAAAGATCGATAAAGCGGAGACGCGCGTGGACTGGACGCGGCCTGCTGGCGAAGTCCACGATCATATTCGCGGCCTGTCGCCCTTTCCCGGCGCATGGTGCGAGACCGAAATTGGCGGCCGCTTGGAGCGGCTGAAACTGCTTCGCTCGACGCTTTCGCAAGGCGCCGGCGAGCCGGGAGGAATTCTCGACGACCGGCTGACGGTCGCCTGCGGGTCAGGCGCGATCAGGCTGGTCGAAGTTCAACGTGCGGGCGGAAGGCCCATTGCCGCGCAGGAATTTCTGCGCGGGGCCAAGCTCGAAGAAGGAATGAAATTCTCATGAGCATGATGTCGATACGCGCGGCAACGCCGCGGGACCGCGAGGCGATCCGCCTCGTCGAGGAACACGCATTCGGCCAGCAGGCGGAGGCCGGACTGGTCGACGCGCTGGTCAGCGGCGGCGATGCCGTCGTCGAACTGGTGGCGGAAGAAGATGGACAGGTGGTCGGCCATATCCTGTTTTCGCGGCTTTTCGTGCAGAGCGGCGGCAGGAGCTTTCCGGCGGTGGCGCTGGCGCCTCTGGCGGTCGAGCCGTCATTCCATGGCACCGGCATCGGCGGTGCGCTGGTCCGCGAGGCGCATATCCGCCTGAAGGACGCCGGCGAGGTGCTGGCGGTTGTGCTTGGCGATCCCGCTTATTATGGCCGCTTCGGCTACAGTCATGCGCGCGCCGAAAGGTTCGAAAGCGAGTACCAGGGCGAAGCCCTGCAGGCGCTGGCCTGGGGCGAGGCGCCTGAGACCGGCAAGCTGGTCTATGCTTCGGCTTTTAGCTCCGCGCTCGCCGCCTAACCTCATCCTGCTTAGGAATGCCGCGTTTTCGCCTCGACATCGAATATGACGGCAGCCTCTATGCCGGCTGGCAGCGCCAGGCAGACCAGCCTTCGGTGCAGCAGGCGATCGAACAGGCGATCGAGAAATTCTGCGGCGAACGGGTCTCGCTGCGCGGCGCCGGCCGCACCGATGCCGGCGTCCATGCGACCGGTCAGGTGGCGCATGTCGATCTCGTCAAGGCATGGCCTGATGACAAGGTGCGCGATGCCGTCAATGCCCACCTGCAAACGGCCAAGGCGCGCATCGCCATCCTCAAGGCCGCCGTCGTGCCTGATAGCTTCGATGCGCGTTTCTCGGCGATCGGCCGCCACTATCTCTACCGCATCGTCAACCGGCGCGCGCCGGCGGCACTCGACAAGGGCAAGATCTGGTGGGTGCCGAAGCGGCTCGACGCCGAGGCCATGCACGAGGCGGCAAAGGTGCTGCTGGGGCGGCATGATTTCACTACGTTCCGCTCGACCCAGTGCCAGGCCGACAGCCCGGTCCGAACGCTCGATCGGCTGGACGTCAGTCGGCTGGGTGACGTGATCGAAGTGCGAGCCTCGGCGCGCTCCTTCTTGCACAATCAGGTGCGCTCGATGGTCGGTTCGCTGAAGCGCGTCGGCGAACGCGGCTGGACAATTGCCGACCTGAAGGCGGCGCTCGCTGCGCGCGACCGTGCAGCCTGTGGCCAGGTGGCGCCGCCCGACGGACTTTTTCTCGTGGGGGTAGATTATCCGAAGGTCGACTAAGCCGGCGCACCGATGCCGAGCAGCGCCTGCAGGCCGAACAGAACGACGAGCGACGCCACGAACATGCCGGCGAAGACGGCGGTGCCGACAGCCGCGCCCCTGCCGATGGCGACGTTTGTCATCCGCCAGGTCAGGATCATCGACAGCGCGAACAAAAGCAGCGACGCCAGTACGGCGAACTCGTTGGTGGACGGCAGGAAAAGCCTGATCAACGCCGCTGGCAGCATCATCCAGGCGATGATCGCCGACGCCCAGTTGGTGGCGACGACATAGTGGACGAAACGCCCGCCAATGCCGGCGCGCGGCGCGACCAGGGCAAGGCCGACCAGCGGCAGCACCCAGGCGCCGATGTCGACCGTCGCCAGACGGATCAGCATGCTGAAGCGCCCCGCGAATGCATTCGGATCGCCGATCTCGTTGGCAAGGCCGACCCAACCGACGATCAGCGCCGGCGCCGCGACGACGATGGCGAAGAAGGAATTCCAGAAACCGTCAGCCGAAAGGTCGAGCTGGCGCAGCCCGTCGGCCTTGCCGAGCATCAGTCGCCAGGCGCCGTTCAGTGAAGCATAGGTTTCATCCGACGAAAGCATGATTACGATACGTCTCGCTTGAACCAGTCTTCGATGAAGCGCTGATAGATCTGCGTCAGCGTCTCGAGGTCGGCAAGCGCGACGCGTTCATCGACCATGTGCATGGTCTTGCCGACCAGCCCGAACTCGACCACCGGGCAATAGTCCTTAATGAAGCGCGCGTCGGAGGTGCCGCCGGAGGTGGAAAGCGCCGGCTTCCTGCCGATCACCGCCTTGACCGAACGGCTGAGCGCTTCGATCAGCCGGTCGTCTCGGGTGAGGAAGACGTGGCTCGGCCGGTCGCGCCAGACGAGCTCGTAGTCGACCGGCGTCGTCTTGCCGGCCCGGTATTTCTTGCGCTTCGCCGCCATGTCGAGACGGTTGTGGATTTCCGCCTGGATGGTCTCGGCGGTCCATGTGTCATTGAAGCGGATGTTGAAGGTGGCGGTCGCCTTTGCCGGAATGACATTGGTGGCTGGATTGCCGACATCGATCGAGGTCACCTCCAGATTGGTCGGCTGGAAGTCCTTGGTGCCTTTGTCGAAGACCGGATGCAGCAAGGCGTCGACCAGCGTCATCAGCCCGCGCACCGGGTTGTCGGCAAGCTGCGGATAGGCCGCGTGGCCCTGGCGGCCGCTGACGATGATGCTGCCGGACAAAGAGCCGCGCCGGCCGATCTTGATCATGTCGCCCAGCGCGTCGGGATTGGTCGGCTCGCCGACGATCGACGCATCCCATTTCTCGCCCTTGGCGGCCGCCCATTCGAGCAGCTTTGTCGTGCCGTTGATGGCCGGCCCTTCTTCGTCGCCGGTGATCAGCAGCGAGACCGAACCTTTCAGGCCGCCTTTCGAACCGAGATGGCGCGCCACCGCGGCGATAAAGCAGGCGATGCCGCCCTTCATGTCGACGGCACCGCGGCCGAACATCTCGCCTTTGGCGATCTCGGCGGCGAAAGGCGGATGCGTCCATGAGGCCTCGTCGCCGACCGGCACCACGTCGGTATGCCCGGCGAACATCAGGTGCGGACCGTTGCCGGAGCGCCGCGCATAGAGATTTTCGATATCGGGTGTGCCGTCCTCGGAAAATACCGGCCGCTCGACGGAAAAGCCGAGTGGCTTCAGCATTTTTTCCAGTGTGCTCAGTGCCCCGCCCTCAATGGGCGTCACCGAGGGGCAGCGGATGAGGGCGGCGAGATTTCCAGCAGGATCGGTCGGCAACGTCATGGGCAAAAGCGATAGTCGAAAGCGCAAGGCCTGTCACGGCCAGACATAAGGGCCAGCCATCCCGCCGACATTATGGTTTTCATGGCGTATAGTCGAAGGCCTAACGCATGTCGCCCAAAAGCATGCGCTCGGGCTTGATCCGTGGATGCGCAGCGGTTGTGGGACAACAACATGCATAAGAACAAAGACTTAAAGCGTGTCGCACGAATCGCTTAGGATCACTTCAGACGCAACGCGCTTTCAGGCTGGATATTTGGATGGACGGAGGCGACAAAAGGCCCAATGATCGCTGGGATCGTCAGTTCGCGGCCCGCACATGCGCCCAGTAACGGCCCTTGCCGGTGCGCTTGGCTTCGTAGAGCGCGTGATCGGAACAGGTGAGGAGGATTTCCGGCTCGCCGCCGTCGGCAGGCGCAAAGGCGCTTCCAATGCTCAACCCGATGGGTATGGCGGTGCCCATGCCAAGGTCGAAAGGCACCGAAATCTTCTCTATGGCCCGCTTTGCCAGGTAGGTGGCTTCAATCTCGGATGTGTCGGGCAGCAGGATGACGAATTCGTCACCGCCGATGCGAAAGACCACATCCCCCGCTCGGAAAGCGCGTTTCAATCGTTCGGCCACCTTGCGCAGCAGCATGTCGCCGACCGCGTGGCCGAAGCGGTCATTGACATGTTTGAAGCCGTCGAGATCCATGCTGAGCACGGCAAACGGCCTGCCGCCATTTGCGGCCTGCGCCGCAAGCTCGCTGCACATGCCGCGCAGTTTCTCCTGAAGGAAGATGCGGTTCGGCAGGCCGGTCAGGGCGTCCTTGATCGCCAGATCGCGATTGTCCAGTTCGGCGCGGATCATGCGGGCGTTGATCGCATGATTTTGAAGCAACACGATGATGACGCCGGCCACATAGAACGGCACTTGAAATCCGACGATAGACATTCCGGGCGCCGGAGAAAACAGCGCGCCAACCAGGAAAGGCAGGCTTACGGCGAGCATGACGAATATGGCGTAGCGCGGAGTCGCTGCGTTGCGCGACGACACCACGCCGACGAGCCCTGCGACATTCAGGGCAGCCAGCACGGCGAGCGCCATATGCCCGCTGACGACGCAGCCACAGCAGCCGAGGCCAAAAATCACCGACCACGGGCCCCCGGCGGCCATGAGGCCTGCCAGCGGCCCCGTTCCCCCACGCTTGCGGGCCCGCTCACATTCCCGCATCAGCAGGAAGCGGACGGCAAACAGGATGAGGTCGGCCGCGATCCAGGCGTAAGGCCACCGGTCGCCGGTGACGACCGCGGCGCTGACTGCCAGCACTAGGACGCTGATGGTGCCGAACAGGACAGCGAATTTGCGGTCGAAGGTGGTATCGAGAAGCCGCGCACGGACAGCTTCCGGTTCCGCTCTCATCGGCGAAGAAAACCAGGCGAACAGCCGCGCGCCGGCACTTCGCCTTCCGCGCGTTTTCGGGTTGGCCAAGGGTTCGTCGTGTGCCAGTCGAGCGCTCCGTGCCGGGCGACACAGTCTCCACGGGCATGCTGGACCAAGGTGATTAAGATTAGCTTAGGTACCTGGACGAGCCGACCGCAACGAACCGTCGATCAGGGTGATCTTTTGCCAGATCTTCCGCGACAGGTTGGAGCTCAGGGTTTCGATGTCGTTGACACCATCGACGACCACATTGTCGTTGACCGACTGGGCGAACAGCGCGGCGATCTTGCCGGTGATCGACAGCATTTCGGAGCAATAGTCGAGGTAGCGGGCGAGATCGGCGCGGTCGGTTATGCGTGCCGGTGAATGCGATGTCGGCTTGAAATCGGTTGAAAGCGCTGCCGGATCTTTGGTCAGCTGATGCATGTCGATGACATGGATCAGCGATCGCAAGCCGTGAAGCTTGCGAAACACCTGCTTGCGCTTGATGCGCTCCTCAGTTCGGATCAGGGCCAGGAAGCCGAGCATCGCGAGGATGATCATGTTGATCAAGGATTCGATGCCTTGCACCGACTGGATGGCATCGTGGGTGCCCGAGATACGGCCGAGCGGCAGGATGGTGCCGACGAACAGGAAGGTCAGCGCGCCGGCGGCAATGGCGGTGACGACGACGCCGCGCAGCCACCAGATCGGCGCTTCCAGCGCCTTCGCCGCCTTGGCCAGATCACGCGACAGCGACACGAGTTCGATGGCGACGCCGCGCAAGCCTGCATCGGGAAAACGCTCGGAGACGCGTTTTTCCAGTCGCTCGGCAGTTTCGATGATCAGTTTCGAATCAAGCGTGCGGTAGCGCATGGCTAGATAACCGACCGGCGCTCAGGATTCGGCCGGCGCATTGGTGCGTTTGCCGTAGCGATTGGGTCCGGGATCGCTTTTGAAGAAGGCCAAAATAATTAGGAGAATGGCGCCGACGATGAGAGAGATCAATGCGTAGTAGGTAGGCTTGCCGAAATCATGGAACCGCTTCGCCGTTAGCGCAAAGGTCGACCATGTCGAGACAACCACAGCGATCCACCAGGCGAGCGCCCAGTACTGACTTGCGGCAGTGCCTAGCGGCGTTCGCGAGAACTGGTAGAGTAGAAAAAGCTGAACCAGGAGCGGCAAAAGACCGGCCAAAACGTAGGCACTGGGGTTCACTCGCCCGGAAAGGCTGAAGAAAAGCCATAGAAATCGAGGTCTGTCGAGCAAGCGGGTGCGTCCGTTTTTTGCGAAGGATCAATCGCGAAGCAGTTCGTTGATCGAGGTTTTGGAGCGGGTCCTGGCATCGACGCGCTTGACGATGACGGCGCAGTAGAGGCTCGGACCGGGCTCGCCATTGGGCAACGGCTTGCCGGGCATCGAGCCGGCGACAACGACGGAATTGGCCGGCACTTCGCCGTAGAAAACCTCACCGGTGGCGCGGTCGACGATCTTGGTCGACTGGCCGATGAAGACGCCCATGCCAAGCACCGAGCCCTCGCGTACGATGCAACCTTCAACCACTTCGGAGCGTGCGCCGATGAAGCAATTGTCCTCGATGATGGTGGGGCCGGCCTGCATCGGCTCCAGCACGCCGCCGATGCCGACGCCGCCCGACAGATGCACATTCTTGCCGATCTGGGCACAGGACCCGACCGAGGCCCATGTGTCGACCATGGTACCGCTGTCGACATAGGCGCCGACATTGACGAAGGACGGCATCAGCACGGCACCTGGCGCGACATAGGCGGAGCGCCGCACGATTGACGACGGCACGGCGCGGAAACCTGCCTTCTCGAAATCAATTGCGCTCCAGCCGTCGAATTTCGACGGCACCTTGTCCCACCACACGGCGTGGCCGGGACCACCCTTGATGATCTCCATCGGGTTGAGCCGGAACGACAGCAGCACCGCTTTCTTCAGCCACTGGTTGACATGCCATTTGCCGTCGGCCTGCCGCTCGGCAACGCGGGCGATACCCCGATCGAGCAGGTCGAGCGCCGACTGGATGGCGTCGCGCGCCGCGCCGCGGGTTGCCGTTGAAATCGTCTCGCGTTCCTCGAAGGCGGTTTCGATGGTGTTTTCGAGGCTCGCCAGATCGGGCTTCGACATGAATTCGCTCCATTACCAAGCTGTTAAGGGGCCGCACCTTAACCTGTTTTGAAAGTCGCCGGACCCTATGTGAAGGCTTGGTGAGGGTCAATCGCGGCTGCGTCACGGGACGGCGCAAGTGAATAATTGGACGGGTAGGTAATATGACTCCTATGGAAAAGGCGGGGTGGACGCCGCTGCCGCATTCGGACGAGGATCTGGAGCGGTCGAAAAGCGTGCCGGACACGCCGCAGACGCGTGCCGAGACCTACCGGTTGGCCTGGAACGATCCCGACTTCATGACGCGGCGCGAATTGCGCGCGGTCAGGCTGCAGCTCGAACTGTTGAAGCCGGAGATGATCCTGGCCGAGCGCGGCATCCGCTCGACCGTCATCCTGTTCGGCGGCGCGCGCATCCCCGAGCCGGACGGTGAAGCCTGGGCAGCCAAAAACGAGACGCAGAAGAAGAACCTCGAGAAAAACAGTAAATATTACGAGGAAGCGCGAAAATTCGCCCGCCTCTGCTCGCAGCAGTCGGCCACCTCCTATTATCGCGAATTCGTCGTGGTGACAGGCGGCGGACCCGGTGTCATGGAAGCCGGCAATCGCGGTGCCGACGATGTCGGCGCACCGTCGATCGGCCTCAACATCGTGTTGCCGCACGAGCAGGCGCCGAATGCCTATGTGACGCCGGAGCTCTGTTTCAACTTCCACTATTTCGCTGTCCGCAAGATGCACTTTGTCATGCGCGCCAAGGCTGTCGCGGTGTTTCCGGGCGGCTTCGGCACGATGGACGAATTCTTCGAGACGCTGACCCTGATCCAGACCGGCCGCATGGAGCGCGTGCCGGTGATCCTGTTCGGCAAGGCGTTCTGGAAAAGGGCGATCGACCTCGATTTCCTCGCCGAGCAAGGCACGATCACCCCCGGCGACCAGGACATCATCGATTTCGTCGACACCGCCGACGAGGCCTGGGGGATCATCAGCCGCTTCTACAAGCTTTAGGCGGCGGGCTGTATCGATCCGGCTGCACGAAGCAACTGCCTCAAGCGATGACGTCGACGATCGCGGTGAGGAATTCGGCAAGGTCGTCGGTGACGAAATCAACATCGTCCTCGTTGGCCGGGTCACGTTCCCAGATCTCCGAGAAGGTAGGCTCGAAGTTGCGCGGCACGACCAGCACCGTGGTCATGCCCAGCGATTTCGGCACGGACAGGTTGCGGGCCAGATCCTCGAACATCACCGCATTGTGGCCGGTGACGGCGTGGAGTTCCGCAAACTTCTCGTAGGTTCGGCGCGCCGGCTTGGGGTTCAGCCCGGCAGCGACGATATCGAAGATGTCGTCGAAATGGTCAAGGATGCCGAGCTGGCGCGCGGTGCGTTCGGCATGCCTGCGGTCGCCATTGGTGAAGATGAACTTGCGGCCGGGAAGCTGGCGGATGGCGGTGCCGAGAACGGGATCGGGAACCAGCCAGGAATAGTCGATATCATGGACCTTCTCGAGAAAATCGTCGGGATCGATGCCGTGGCGCGCCATCAGACCGTTCAGCGTCGTGCCGTATTCCCGGTAGAGTTCCTTCTGCAGCTTGCGTGCATCGTCGCGTGGCAGCGTCAGCAGTTCTCCGACATAGGCGGTCATCTTCACGTCGATCTGCGAGAACAGGTTCGAATGATGCGGATAGAGCGTGTTGTCGAGGTCGAACACCCAGTCGGTGACATGGGCAAAGCGGGCGGGATCCGGGAGCGTGGTCATGCAATCCTTATGGCACGAAACAATGCTTTTGGCAGAGGCTTTATCCACAACTTATGCGCGTTGCGAATGGCGAAAATGGCGCCATGATTCAAATTTTAAGCATCGCCGAAACGTGGCATTCAGGGCTTGCTGGCACAGAGACGGTTCAGGGGGAACCAGCGATGAGCCGCATATTTCTGAAGTCTGCCGCCGTCGCTTTCGCCTCCGTCGCGGTCTCGCTTTTGTTGACGCTGATCATCGTCCCGGCAATCGGCTTCCCGTTCAACCGCACGATCTGGCTGACATCCACGGTCTGCCCGCTCGCGCTTGCCTGGACCGCTAGCGCCTACACCTTCTGGCAGGGTGAGAGGTTGAAAAGCGCCCATCGCGACCTCGCCCGCGCTCATGCACAGCTCGCCGCAGCGCATCGGCGCCTGTCGGAAAAGGCGAGCCGCGACGACATGACCGGCATGCTCAACCGCGAGAGCTTCTTTGCGGCGCTCGAGGCCTCCCGGCGTAAATCCGATCGCGGAGCGTTGCTGATCATCGATGCCGACCACTTCAAGATCATCAACGACAGCTACGGCCATCTGACCGGCGACGAGGCGTTGCTCCTCATTGCAAGCGCGATCGAGCGCGGCGTGCGCAGCGGCGACGTGATCGGCCGCATCGGCGGCGAGGAATTCGGTGCGTTTCTGGTCGGCGCCACCGAACAGGAAGCCAAACGCGTCGCCGAACGCATTCGCCGTGAAGTCGAGCTGATCCGCTTCCGTCCCGTCGATGAGCGGGTCATACCCCTCACCGTCAGCATCGGCGGTGTCACCTGCGGCGAGGATGCCGGCGTATCGGATCTGATGCGTGCCGCCGACCACCGCCTTTACCAGGCCAAGCATCGCGGCCGCAATCTGGCCATCCTGGACAGGGACATTTCCGAAGCGGCCTGAGCGGTCCCGCTCATTGAGAAATCCTAACGCTGTTTGGGCGCAGCCGGGCCCGCTTACACGGCTTAAGCAAGCTAGGTCTCGGCACGGAATTGGCATTGGCCTGCCGGCTGGGCGACCACCTCGGCAAGGTGATCGGCGTGTAGAAGGCCGGCTCAGCCGGCCTGCCGAGGGATCGTGGCCACAGTGCGCCACCAATAACGCCGGCGCCGATCGGCTGGAGCGTCCGAGCCTGCCCAGCATCTAAAGTTTCGCCGGGTCGAGCGGCGGCTTGCCCTTGTGGCGTCCGATGATCGCTGCCATTTCGGCGACGTTTTGGAAGGCATCGCGCAAAACGTCGAAGGACGGCAACACGAAATAGGCGCGCTGGAACTTGTCGATCTCGTAGCTGGTGCGCATCACCGTTTCCAGATCGAAGGGGACATGGTGCGCGTCCTTGCTTTCAATCGCGAATTGAAGTTCCGCAAAGGACGACATCAGCCCGGCGCCGAAAGCCTTCAGCGGTTGGCCTGCTTCCTGGATCAGCCCGTATTCGACAGTGTACCAGTAGAGGCGGCTGCTCATCTCGTCGCCGCCGAGCGCGATCAGATGCTCGGCCTTCTCGCCATACATCTGCATGAAATCGGCAAAGACCGGCTGCGTCAGCGCCGGCACATGGCCGAAGAAGTCGTGGAACATATCCGGCTCGACGATGTAGTCGAGCTCTTGTTTCGTCCGCAGCCAGTTGGTCACCGGGAAGCGGCGGTTGGCGAGGTGGACGAAGAAGGCTGGCGCGGGAATGAGGCCCGGCACGGCGACGATTTCCCAACCGGTAAGCTTGCGCAGCTTTTCGCTGACGACACCGAAATCCGGAATCTTGTCGAGCAGGCCCAGCGTGGCGACGCCGTCGAGATAGGACCGGTGTGCCAACTTTTTAGTCAGCTTCGTCTGGCGGTCGCACAGTGTACGCCACACCGCCTGCTCGTCAGCAGTGTAGTTGTAGCTCTGCTCAACGGTGAAATCGGCACGGCAGACCGAATAGTCGCCGCGAAGGCCTTGTGCCGCGCATTCGCGGGCGTAATCGGCAACGCTCATCGTCATGGCTGTTCTCCCTAGAAATCACGACTAACATTATAAAAGTTTAGCCGGGTCCGGTGAGGCAAATCCGCTTTGATGATGGCCCGAACAGGCGATTTGAGGTAAAAGCCACCACAGAAAAGCTGCAGGAGAGTGAAAGTGCCTCAGTTTGACGATTTTGAGATCAAGATGCTCGATATCTTGCAGCGTGATGGGCGCAAGCCGGTGTCCGAACTGGCCCAGGAGATCGGCCTTTCGACGACGCCATGCGCGCGCCGCTTCGAGGCTCTTCAGAGCGCCGGCATCATCAAGGGATTTGCCGCTGTGCTCAGCCGCCGCGCCATCGGCCTGATGGTCGAAGTGTTCATTCAGGTGCGCTTGGTAACCCACAGCGACGGTTCGCCCGAAACCTTCATCGCCGCCGTGCAGCGCATGGACGAGGTGTCGTCCTGCTGGACGATGACCGGCGACTACGATTTCCTGCTGCATGTGATGGTGCCGTCGGTCGATGAGCTCAACGCCTTTGTCATGCACCGGCTGATGCGGCTCGACGGCGTGCGCGATGTCCACACGCAGCTCGTGCTGCAGAACATCAAGGGGCCGGGCCACGTACCGCTCGGGCACCTCAGGCGATGAGTCTATATCTCGCCGTCTGCATTTCTGCGGAAAAGCTGCACGGAAACTGCTGAACCGGGCCAGCTGCAGGCCCAGATCGCCGACCAGGATGACCGGACCGCCATCGCAAAAGGTCCTTCATGAAAATCGTCCTGATCAATCCGCCGCATACCGCAATCGGCAGCCGCGTGCCCGACGACCATTTGCCGCCGCTCGGCCTGCTGGCACTGGGCGGCCCGCTGATCGACGCCGGCCACGACGTGCGGCTCGTCGATGCCGAGTTCGGACCGATGCCGCTTGCCGCGGCTGTGCAAGATGCGTTGAGCGATCATCCCGATTGCATTCTGATCGGCCATTCCGGTTCGACCTCGGCGCACCCGACAGCCCTGGAAATTGCACGAATGGTCAAGCACCGCGGCCCGGCGACGATGGTGATCTATGGCGGTGTGTTCCCGACCTATCACTGGCGCGACATCCTTGCCGAAACGGATGTCTTCGACTTCATCGTGCGCGGCGAAGGCGAGGCGACCATCGTAGCCCTGGTCGAGGCGCTGGACAGGCGCCGGCCGCTGTCTGACGTGGCGGGCATCGCCTTTCGCGACGATTTGCGCCGTCCCTTTGCCACCAAGCCGGCAGGCACCATCGCCGACCTTGATGAATACCGCGTCGGCTGGGACCTGATCGATGTCAGTCGTTACAGTTATTGGGGCGGCAAGCGCGCGGTGGTCATGCAGTTTTCCCGAGGCTGCCCGCATCTGTGCAACTATTGCGGCCAGCGCGGCTTCTGGACGCGATGGCGGCATCGCGACCCCGTGAAATTCGCGCAGGAGATCGCCTGGCTGCACCGCGAACACGGCGTCGAGCTGATCAACCTTGCCGACGAGAACCCGACCTCGTCCAAAAAAGCCTGGCGCGCCTTTCTCGATGCGATGATTGCGCAGAACGTGCCGGTGCTGATCGTCGGCTCAACCCGCGCCGACGACATCGTTCGCGATGCCGACAGCCTGCATCTCTACCGCAAGGCAGGCGTCATCCGTTGGCTGCTGGGCATGGAAAACACCGACGAGCAGACGCTTGCATTGATCCGCAAGGGCGGCAGCACTTCATCCGACCGCGAGGCGATCCGGCTGCTGCGCCTCAATGGCATCCTGTCGATGGCGACCTGGGTGGCCGGCTTCGAGGACGAGCGTTTTCGCGATCTCTGGCGCGGCTTCCGGCAGCTCATCGCCTACGACCCGGACCAGATCCAGGCGCTGTATGTCACGCCGCACCGCTGGACGCCGTTCTTCAGGATCGCCAGGGACCGCAAGGTGATCCAGCTGGACGCCCGCCTGTGGGACTACAAGCATCAGGTGCTGCAGATGACCCGGCTCAAGCCGTGGATGCTGTTCTTCAGCGTCAAACTGATCGAACTGGCGGTGCAGTCCCGGCCCAAGGCCCTGGCGCGCATCCTGTTCCACAAGGATCCAGAGCAACGGCATTCGATGCGCTGGTATACGAAAATCGGCCGCCGCGTCTGGTTCCGTGAAGTCTGGGGCTTTCTCGCGCGGGATCGCCGTCTTGAGGACGGGCCGACGCTGGCCGCGTTCTGGGGTGCACCGCAGGACGAGGAAGAGCAATCGATGACGTTCGTACATCAGGTCCGCAAGTCTGCTGAACCAGCCATCGGGATTTCGCCGAGCGCCTGAGTCCAACAATGCCCGGCAAGCTGTCAGCCTGCGCTCAAGGCACGATCAGCGTGCCGGCGCCGTGTTCGGTAAACAGTTCGAGCAGCACGGAATGCGGCGTCTTGCCGTTTAGGATGACGACGCCCTCGACGCCGCGCTCGATCGCCTCGATGCAGGTCTCGACCTTGGGGATCATGCCGCCCGACACCGTGCCGTCCTTGATCAAGGCCTTGGCCTCGGCCACGGTCAGCTCATCGATGAGCTTCTTGTTCTTGTCGAGCACGCCGGGCACGTCGGTGAGGAACAGAAGGCGTGTCGCCTGGCAGGCACCGGCAATCGCGCCGGCGAAGGTGTCGGCATTGATGTTGTAGGTGTGGCCGTCGCGGCCCGGCGCCACCGGCGCCAGCACCGGGATCATTTCGGACCGCGCCAGAAGGTCGAGCAGCGTGCGGTCGACCTCGATTGGCTCGCCGACGAAGCCGAGATCGAGCACGCGCTCGATATTGGAGTCCGGGTCGATCATGGTCTTGCGCGCCTTTTCGGCGAAAACCATATTGCCGTCCTTGCCGCACAGGCCGATCGCCCATTCGCCCTCGGCATTGATCAGCGCGACGATCTCCTTGTTGATCGAGCCGGCCAGCACCATCTCGACGATCTCGACCGTCTTCTGGTCGGTGACGCGCAGGCCGCCCTCGAACTTCGATTCGATGCCCATCTTGCTCAGCATGGCGCCGATCTGCGGCCCGCCGCCATGGACGACGATCGGGTTGACGCCGGATTGTTTCAGCAGCGCGATGTCGCGGGCGAAGGCCTTGCCGAGTGCAATGTCGCCCATGGCATGGCCGCCATATTTCACCACGACCGTCTTGTTTTCGTAGCGCTGCATATAGGGCAGCGCCCTCGAAAGCAGAGCGGCCTGCATTTCGGCGGTGGCGGCGAGGTCCGTCATCGGCATGGTTCCCAGCTTGGCATGAACGGCGGCGTCTTAGCGGGAATTGGAGCAGGGGGCAAACGGCTTTGCTGTCACATCAGGTGAAATCGGCCCGCTTTTATGCCGGCAACTGCAGCGGCGCCCGCCGCTCCTGCCATCCCGAAATCTTTTCCATTTGCGCGGCGAAGGACAACAAGGTCTCCTCGTCGCCGGGTCGGCCGGCGGCCTGGATGCCGAGCGGCAGGCCGGCATCGGTGACATGGACAGGCAGCGTGATCGACGGCTGGCCGCTGACGTTCTGGATCGCCGGCCAGTGGGCGAACCATAGGCTCTTGTCCATCAACTGGCCGAACAGCGGCTTGAATTTCAGCAGACGGGCAAGCTGCAGCCTGTCGAGCACGTCCTCTATGAACGCATCGGCGCCCTTCGGGTCCATGGCGCCGCAGGCGAGCGGCGGATGGGCGATAACAGGCATCAGCACGGCATCGTACGGCGCGGTCTCGGTGATCAGGCGGCGCGACGTGGCGTGCAGCCGCTGCAGGCCAGCGTAGATCTCGCCGGCCGAGACGATCTCGCCGAAGCGGCTCATCAGACGCGTGGCGCGCTCGACGTCGCCCGAAACGGAGCGGCCGACGCGCAAGACTTCAATGCGCATCGCGCCGGCGACTGCCGCAGCCACCGTCCTGGCGAAGTCGGCGATGAAGTCGCGGCCGATATAGGACAGATCGATCTCCTCGATCGTGTGGCCGCCTTCGCGCGCCAATGCCACAGCCGTGTCCAGCGCCGTCAGCGTCTCGGCCGATATCGGCAGGCCGAGCGGCGATTTCCGATAGACGGCCAGTTTCAGCTTGCCGGGGTCGCGCGCCGCCGCGGCGGCAAAAGTTCCCCTCGGCGGCGGCGCCGCATACGGTGACAGCGGATCGGGTCCATGCGTCAGGTCGAGCAGCAAGGCCGAATCCCGGACCGAGCGGGCAACGGCGTGGTCGACGACCAGACCGTACCAGCTTTCGGTGACGAGCGGCGACAGCGGCACACGGCCGCGCGAGGTTTTCAGCCCGACCAGCCCGGTGCAGGCGGCGGGAACGCGGATCGAGCCACCGCCATCCGAAGCATGTGCCACCGGCACGACGCCGGCCGCGACCAGCGCCGCCGCACCCCCGGACGAGCCGCCGCTGGTATGGGCCGTATTCCACGGATTGCGGGTGATGCCGAAAGCGGTGGATTCGGTCATCAGCCTCAGCCCATGTTCGGGCGAGGTGCTGGTGGCGATCGGGACAAGGCCGGCGGCCAGATGGCGTTCGGTCATCACCGAGTCGAAATCGGCAACGAAAGCCGGAATGCGGCTGCCGCCGTGCGTCGGCACGCCTTTCATGGCGATGCCGAGATCCTTCAGGGCAAAGGGCACACCGGCCAGTGGCAGCTTGCGGTCGATGGTTCTCGCCCGCGTCCGCGCCGCCTCGTAAAGCGGCTCGGCGATGGCATTGATGTCCGGGCGAGTGGCCTCGGCCCGCGCAATCGCCGCATCGATGAGCTCCTGCGGCGAGATTTCTCCCTTGCGCACCAGGCCGGCCAGGCCGATTGCGTCATGTTCCCACAAGGCCTGTTCGACGGACATTCTTGCTTCCCCCAAATATTGGCAAGCTAGAGCATCGGACCCAAAAGTGGAAACCGGTTTTGAGAAAATCCGATGCTCAAACAAAGTCGGCTCTTTTCTTGGCAATCGAAGTTCACGACGCTCTCGCTGCCCAGAACGCTTCCGCCGTTGCAAATAGATTGCAATCGCCTAATTTGACAGCCGATGACGCCGCAGGATATCAGCAATCTGATTGTCCGGACTTCGATGAAGGACCGGGCTGCGTTCGATCTGCTCTACCGGCAGACCAGCGCGAAACTTTTTGGCGTCTGCCTTCGTGTATTGAAGGACCGGGGAGAAGCAGAAGAGGCGCTGCAAGAGGTCTTCGTCAAGATATGGACGAAGGCGGATCGTTTCGCCGTCTCGGATCTAAGCCCGATTTCCTGGCTGGTGGCCATTGCGCGCAATCATGCGATCGACCGGATAAGGGCGCGGCGAGAGCCTGCCGCCTACATCGATGCCGCGCTGGACGTGGCCGATCCGGCGCCGGGACCGGAGGCTGCGGCTGTTGCGAGCGGTGAATCCGAGCGCATCTATCGTTGTCTCGATGAATTGGAAAAGGACCGGGCGGCGGCCGTCCGGGGCGCCTATCTGGACGGCGAAAGCTATGCCGAACTGGCCGCACGCCATGGCGTGCCGCTGAACACGATGCGGACCTGGCTGCGGCGCAGCCTGTTGAAGCTCAGAGAGTGTCTGGAAAGATGACGCCGGCAGAGGATAACGGACCGGAACCTGGGGGCGACGACCTGTTCGCCGCCGAATACGCTCTTGGCGTGCTTGACGCGGACGAACGCGAGATCGCGTCACGCCGCATCGACGCGGACGCCGCTTTCGCGCGCCTTGTCGATGCCTGGGAGGCGCATCTTTCGCCGATGGCCGCCGCCTATCCGGAGACAGAGCCCCCGATCAGGGTCAAGGAGGCGTTGGATCGCCGGCTGTTCGTTGCAGGGCCTCGCGCCGGTCTGTGGTCGAGCCTTGCCTTCTGGCGCGGCCTTGCCGCCGCTGCTGTCGCGGCGCTGGCGATCTATGTCGCCGTGCCGTACTTCAATCCGCCGGTCGAGCAGCCGCGGCTCATCGCCTCGCTGGCTGCCGACGGCAGCGACGTCAAATACCTTGCCGTCTATGACGCCGCCCATCGCGAGGTCGGCTTGTCGCATGTCTCCGGCGAGCGCGCCGCCGGCAAGGATTTCGAGCTGTGGATGATCGAGGGCAAGAACGCGCCGGTCTCGATGGGCGTCATCCCGGCCGGTCAGACCGCGCATATGACCATCTCCCCGGCCGTGCAGGAAAAACTTGCGCAGGGCGCCGTTCTTGCGGTCAGCCTTGAACCGGCCGGCGGTTCGCCGACCGGCCAGCCGACCGGCCCTGTGGTCGCTGCGGGCGATCTGAAGAGCATCTGATCGCCTCTGTCTGCCGACTTTTTGAGAAGATCTTTAATCTATCGCCTGTGGTGACGTTAGCTTGGAAGCATGCAGGCTGTAAGGTTCCTGCCCTGAAAATCATGCTCGCCGTTATAAAAAAATAAAATTTTCTCCTGAACGGGCGAAACTCGGGCATTTATCCCCCGTATCTCCTTGCGCCCCAAAAGAGGGGAAGAAATAAACTGAGGAGATAGAAATAATGCGTAAGTTCGCCACCCTTTTGCTTGCCGGAACGGTCGCCGTCTCCGCGCTCGCCACCGCCGCCTATGCCGAAAATCCGATGGTCGGCGGCGCCGCCATGTATGCCACCAAGAACATCGTCGAGAACGCCGTCAATTCGAAGGATCACACGACGCTGGTCGCGGTCGTCAAGGCCGGCGGTCTCGTCGACACGCTGCAAAGTGCCGGTCCCTTCACCGTATTCGCGCCGACCAACGAGGCCTTTGCAGCACTTCCGGCCGGCACCGTCGACACGCTGCTCAAGCCCGAAAACAAGGACAAGCTGGTCAAGATCCTGACCTGCCACGTCATCGGTGCCAAGGCGATGGCCGCCGACGTCGCCAAGATGGCCATGGACGATGGTGGCGCGCACAAGGTCAAGACGGTTGGCGGCTGCGAGCTGACGCTCAAGGCTGACGACGGCAAGGTCACCGCGACCGACGAGAACGGCAATGTCGCCAATGTGACGGTCGCCGATGTCGAGCAGTCGAACGGCGTCATCCACGTCATCGACAAGGTTCTCCTGCCGAAGATGTAACGAAGGGGTCGTCGCCAGCGAAGATATGGCTGAGGCTCCATGCCGAGTGCGCGGGTTTCCGCTTGCGTGACCCGCGCAATCGACAAGCGTACACTCCGCACCGTCCGCTCCAGGCGTGGGGCAGGTGCGGAGTGCCCGTTGTCGGGAGCTGGCCGTCACCAGCTTTTGATTTCCATGTGACGGTCGAATTTGGCAAAGGGACAGAGGAGGAATGGTGATGATCCGGCGCGACTTTCTTTGGAGCGGTGCCGCTGTGGCATTGTTGGCAGGCACGGCGGCAGCGCTGCGCATGGGTCGGCCGCAGGATGCACACGCGACCGAAACCTTCGAGGTCACCAAGACCGAGGCCGAGTGGCGCGCCATCCTGTCCGATGTGGCTTTCAATGTGCTGCGCAAGGAAGGCACCGAATATCCCGGCACCAGCCCGCTGCTCAACGAACACCGCAAGGGCATTTTCGCCTGCGCCGGCTGCGACCTGCCGCTCTATTCCTCCGAAACGAAGTTCGATTCCGGCACCGGCTGGCCGAGCTTCTGGCAGGAGATTCCCAACGCCGTCGGCATGACCGTGGACAGGTCCCTCGGCATGACCCGAACCGAAGTCCACTGCCGCCGCTGCGGCGGTCATCTCGGGCATGTCTTCGACGACGGCCCGCCGCCGACCGGCTTGCGTCATTGCATCAACGGCGTCGCCTTGACCTTCAAGCCGGCCACCGCCTGACCTAAAGCGCTCGCGTTTGACCGGCCTCACGCGACGCGCTTTAGGTTGTTGTCTTATGCATGTCGTTATCGCAAAACCGCTGTGCACCCGCGGGTCAAGCCCGAGGGCATGCTTTTGCGCGACATGCATTAGAGCGCCGCGCGTCTTTTTGGACGCGCAAAGTTGCGCAATCAGTGTCCGCCGCCTCCGCCCGCCGGCTCGGCCGGCCTGCGGATGACCATGGTGAAGATCGCCAGCGTGGCGAACAGCGCCGTCAAGAGATAGAACACGTCCATGAAGGACAGCAGCGAAGCCTGCTGCTGGACCATAGCAGACAGTTTGGAGATCGCCGCCTTGGACGCGTCCAGGCCGGCATTCTGCTGGAAGTCGAGCGTCATGTTCTGCAGCTTGGTCTGCGCCTCGGCACTGCCCCATTGCACATGCTCGGCCAGCCTTGCGTAGTGGAAGGCGTTGCGATCGATCAGCACGGTGTTGATGACGGCAAGGCCGACAGCGCCGCCGAGATTGCGGGTGAGGTTGAACAGGCCGGATGCGTTCTTCAGCCGGTCAGGCGCCAGCGTTCCCAGCGCGATGTTGTTGATCGGCACCATGCACAGCATCATCGAGGCGCCACGCAGGATCTGCGGCACCAAAAGTTCCCAGAAATCCCAGTCGGAGGTCAGATAGGTCATGCGCCAGGTGCCGGCAGCGAAGCCGAAGAAGCCGATCATCATCATCAGCCGCGGATCCATTTTGCGCGACAGGATGCCGGAAATCGGCGCGGTGGCGAACATCGCCAGCCCGCTGACGAACAATGCCTCGCCGATCATCAGGGAATCGTAGCCGCGGATACGCCCGAGGTACACCGGATAGAGATAGGTCAGGCCGTAGAGGCCGATGCCGACGACGAACGAGAACAGCGAGCCGAAAGCGAAGTTGACATTGGCGAAGGCTTTCAGGTCGACGATCGGCTCCTCTGCGGTGAAGGCGCGCCAGAAGAACAGCACCGCGCCGGCCGTCATCAGGATGGCGCAGACGAACACGGCCTGGTCCTGAAGCCAGTCGTTGTTGGGACCTTCCTCGAGCACATATTCCAGCGAGCCGAGGAAGGCCGCCATGCCGGCAAGGCCCCACCAGTCGAACTTGCGGAACAGGTTGAGATTGGGCTTGTCGAAGTCGATCAGCGACCACGCCGCGGCGGTCACCAGGATGCCGGGCACCACATTGATCAGGAACAGCCAGTGCCAGGACGTGGCATGGCTGATGTAGCCGCCGACGGTCGGGCCGATGGTAGGCGCCAGCGTCGCCACCAGGCCGATCATCGGCGACACCATGGCGCGACGCGACGGCGGGAAGATGGTGAAGGCGGCAGCGAAGACGCTTGGAATCATGCCGCCGCCGATGAAGCCCTGGATGGCGCGGTAGACAATCATCTGGTCGATGTTGGTGGCGGTCGCCGCCAGCGCGCTGGCCGCGGTGAAGCCAGCCGCGGAGACGGTGAACAGCACGCGCGTCGACAGCATCCGGCTGAGAAAACCGGACAGCGGGATCATGATGACTTCGGCGATCAGATAGGCGGTCTGCACCCACGGGATTTCGTCGGAACTGGCGCTCAAACCCGCCTGGATCTCGGCCAGCGAGGCCGAGACGATCTGGATGTCGAGGATCGCCATGAACATCCCGAACACCATCGCCAGGAATGCGATGATGCGGCGTGTGGGAATGGTATCAGGCGTAGCCGGCCTCGCCGGCGGCGATCCTGCTGTCAAGGTTGCGGTTGCCACGGCATTGCTCCCAAGCGGCCGCTCAGTTCGACGCGGCCGGTGCGGTGCGGCTGTCGACGGCGACTACGACGCTGAGGCCGGCGCGCAGCTTGCCTGTCTTCAGCACAGCCGCCGGCACGTCGATGCGAACCGGGACGCGCTGCACGACCTTGGTGAAATTGCCAGTGGCGTTTTCCGGCGGCAGCAGCGAGAACACCGCGCCGGATGCCGGCGCCAGCGACGACACCGTGCCTTCGAAATCCTGGCCGTCGATCGCGTCGACCGAAATCCTGACCTTTTCGCCAGGCACCAGGCCGGCAAGCTGGGTCTCCTTGAAATTGGCGACGATGTAGAGCTTGTCCATCGGCACGATGACGGCGAGCTTCTGTCCGGGGCTGATCAGGTCGCCTTGCTCGACCGAGCGGTTGCCGACGACACCGTCATAGGGCGCGCGCAGCACGGTGAAGGACAGGTCCCGCGCGGCCTTGTCCCGGGCAAGCTGCAGCGACGCCAGCGTGCTTGCCGTCTCCGCGCGCTGCGCCTGGAGCACACCGATATTGGCCTCAGCCGCCGCGATCTGGGCGTCGGCGCCTACAAGGGCGGCATTGGCCTGCTCGACCGCGGTCTGGGCATCATCCAGTTGAGCCTGGGTGCCGACATGCGTCTTGAGCAATTGGGCGGCGCGCGCTTGAACACGCGCCGCATTGGCGGCGGCGGCCTGGTCGGCGGTCTTCTGCGCCTGCGCCTGCTCGAGCGATGCGCGCGCCGCCTCGGTCTGGGCGTCGATCCGGTCGAGCGTCTTGCTCAAGGTGGCGATCTGCGCCTCGGCCTGGGCGACCGCTATTTTGTAGTCGCCATTGTCGACGACCAGCAGCGGCTCGCCGGCCTTGACCTGCTGGTTCTCGGTCACCTTGACCTGATCGACATAGCCGGAAATTTTCGGCGAGATGAACGCCATGTCGGCCTGGACATAGGCGTCGTCGGTTGAGATCATGAAGCGCCCGTCGGTCCAGTAATCGTAGCCGTACCAGGCGCCAGCGCCCAGCAATCCAAGCGCGATGATCGGCAACAGAAAGGAGCGTGCCGAACGCTTCTTTTTCGCCGGCGCCTCGGCCGGAGGACCTATTGCGGGCTCGGTCGGTGCGTTCGGCGCTTCGGTTGCTGGCGCGACCTTGGCGTTGGGGAATGGACGGACTTCGGCGGTGGGGGTCGCGTTCGAGGACATGGGATCTCTCTTGGCATTTCTCGGAAACTGGGCATCTCTCTGGAAAATCAGTCAGACTGAACCGTTCGGTTCGATGCGAACATTGACTTAGCGCGGAGAGAGGCCCATATCAAGTGCGATCGAACCGATCGGTTCGAATATTTTTCGAGGTGTGACGTTATGACCGAACCCGACAAGGACCAGTGCGAGCTGCTGGATGGCCTGCGTCGCGGCCGCCCGGCGGCGGGACAGGACCCGGTCAAGCGCAGCCAGATCATCGAAGGCGCGCGTCGTGTCTTCATCGACAAGGGCTTTGAAGCGGCGTCGATGAACGACATCACCCGCGAGGCCGGCGTTTCCAAGGGCACGATCTATGTCTACTTCGCCAATAAGGAAGAGCTGTTCGAAGCGCTGATCGAGGAAGAACGCGGCACGATCTTCAAGAACATGTACGATATGCTCGACCGCGCCGACGACCTTCGCGAGACGCTGGTGAAGTTCGGCAAGGTGCTGTCCCTCAAGATCACCTCGGCCAAGGTCATCCAGGCGCAGCGCACGGTAATCGGCGCGTCGGACAGGATTCCCGAACTTGGCGCGCGCTTTTACGAACGCGGCCCGAAACGCGGCCATGACAAGGTCGTTGCTTTTCTCAATGCCGCCATCGAGCGCGGCCTGCTCAAGATCGACGATGTCGATCTTGCCGCCTATCAGTTTACCGAACTGTGCCTGGCGGGCCTTTTCCGTCAGTGCATATTCGCCTACCGCACCAAAGCCCCGAGCCAGGATGAAATCGACCACATCGTCAGGTCGGGCGTCGGCATGTTCCTGAAGGCTTACGGCACCGAAAGGCTTGCCGCGGAAGAAAGCACCCAGACGATTGCCCTAGAGGCAAAGTCTTAGCCGCCATTGGCCGCCAGCACGATCGTCGCGCGCAATTCTTCGAGGCCCTCGTTCTTTTCCGACGACGTGGCGAGAACGAACGGAAACGCGGCCGGCCGCTTCTTGATCTTCTGCAGTGTCTCTTCGATCAGCCTCGGCACACCGGCCGCCTTGATCTTGTCGGTCTTGGTCAGCACGATCTGGTAGGACACCGCCGCCTTGTCGAGCAGCGACAGCACTTCGTCGTCCTTGGCCTTGATGCCATGGCGGGCGTCGATCAACACGTAGACCCGCTTCAGCGTGACGCGGCCCTTGAGATAGTCGAAGACGAGTTTCGTCCAGTCGTCGACCTTCTCCTTGGGCGCGGTGGCGTAGCCGTAGCCCGGCATGTCGACCAGCGCCATCGGCGGCAGATCGGCGCCTTCGCCGGAAAATCCGCCCGGAACGAAATAGTTGAGTTCCTGCGTCCGCCCCGGCGTATTTGATGTGCGCGCCAGTCCCTTCTGATTGACCAGCGCGTTGATCAGCGACGATTTGCCGACATTCGAGCGGCCGGCGAAGGCGATCTCAGGCGGCCCTTCAGGTGGCAGGAATTTCATTGCCGGCACGCCGCGGATGAAGATCCACGGCCGCGTGAACAGCTCTATGCCGATCACGGTCTTGTTCAACGCGTTCAAACCGCTGCCTCCAGAAGAGAAATATCGGCGCCACGAATGGCATTGAGATTGCGGCTGATCTTTTCCACCGGCCAATCCCACCACGCCGCCGCCAAAAGCCGCCGGATGGTCCTGTCGTCGAAGCGCATCTTCACCACCTTGGCCGCATTGCCGGCAACGATCGCATAGGGTGGCACGTCATGCGTCACCACCGATTTTGCCGCAACGATGGCGCCATGGCCGATCGTCACGCCGGGCAGGATCGCTGCTTCCATGCCGATCCATACATCATTGCCGATCACTGTGTCGCCGCGCAATTCTCTCGACCAGGTTGCGGGATCGAAACCCTCTTCCCAGCCATGACCGAAGATGTTGAACGGATAGGTCGAAAACCCGGACATGGCATGGTTGGCGCCATTCATGATGAAGCGCGCGCCCTCGGCGATGGCGCAGAACTTGCCGATGATCAGCCGGTCGCCGATGAATGGATAATGATGCAGCACGCACCGCTCGGCAAATTTGTCCGGCCCGTCCGGATCGTCATAATAGGTGAACTCGCCGATCTCGATATTCGGCGCTGTGGCCAGTCCCTTCAGGAAGCCGACGCGGGTATGCATCGGGATCGGGTGCTTGATGTTGGGGTTGGGTCCGATCATAGATGGCTCCATCGACGAAAATACAGGCAAGGTCAAAATAGCGGGATCCGCCCGGCAGCACCAACCGCGTGCGCAGCGGATCATCCTTACCTGTTCATCGACGGAGCGCTCCTGAAACGACAGCGAGCTTATAGGGATGTGTCGCGGCGGCGTCTACCGCCGGGCCGACTGGTTTCGCCGTTCGCCGGCGGCTCGGCTTGTCCCAACAAAAAAAGCCCCGGTCCGGGGCTTTTCTGGATTCGCAAAAAGGCAGCGCCGGCTATTCCGCCGGTGACGGTTTCTTCCGGAACAGCGCGACCAGATTGTCCCACAACTCGATCTTGGCGCCCTGTCGCTTCATGATCACGCCTTGCTGGATGATCGAAAGCAGATTGTTCCAGGCCCAGTAGATGACGAGGCCGGCCGGAAAACCCGCCATCATGAAAGTGAAGACCACCGGCATCCAGGTGAAGATCATGGCCTGCGTCGGGTCGGGCGGCGTCGGGTTCATGCGCATCTGCAGGAACATGGTCAGGCCCATGATCAGCGGCCAGACGCCGATCATCAACATATCCGGCAGCGCGATCGGAATGAGGCCGAACAGGTTGAAGATCGAGGTCGGGTCGGGCGCCGCCAGATCCTGGATCCAGCCAAAGAACGGTGCGTGCCGCATCTCGATGGTGATGTAGAGCACCTTGTAGAGCGCAAAGAAGACCGGGATCTGCAGCGCCACCGGCCAGCAGCCGGCGAGCGGATTGATCTTCTCGGTCTTGTAGAGCTCCATCATCGCCTGTTGCTGCTTCATTTTGTCGTCCGCGTATTTCTCGCGGATCTCGAGCATCTTGGGCTGCACCTTCTTCATGTTCGCCATCGACGCGTAGGACTTGTTGGCGAGCGGATAGAAGACGGCTTTGACGACGACGGTGGTGGCCAGGATGGCGAGGCCGAAATTGCCGAAGAATTTGTACATCGTGTCGATCAGATAGAACATCGGCTTGGTGATCCAGATGAACCATCCCCAGTCGATCAAACGGTCGAACAGCCTGATGTTGCGGTCTTCTGCATAGGCGTTGACCTTGGCGACTTCCTTGGCGCCGGCGAAGATTTCGGTCTCGACCGTCGCCGACTGGCCGGCATCAATGGTGATCGGGTCGGTGAGGAAGTCGGCCTGGTAGCGCGGGCGGCCGTCCTCGAAATAGGCGTAACGCGGCTGGAACGGCTGCTTCTCGGTCGGCACCAGCGTCACCGCCCAGTATTTGTCGGTGATGCCCAGCCAGCCATCGGTCGACTTGCCCGGCGTAAACTGCTTATCCTCCTCGACCGCCGCATATTTGTGTTCCTGCAGGCCTTCCGTGCCGGTCACGCCGATCAGCCCCTCATGCAGCACATAGATACTGGCAACGGCAGGCTTGTCGAAGCGGGTGACACGACCGTAATTCGACAGGGTAACGGCGGCCGCCCCCGAATTCTGCACCGTGTCCGTGACCGTGAACATGTAGTCGCTGTCGACGGAGAAGGTGCGCTTGAAGGTCAGGCCCTTGTCGTTGGTGAAGCTCAGCGTGACCGGGGTCGCCGGAGTCAGCGTTGCATTGCCGTCGACGGTCCACACGGTTTCCGGACCCGGCACCGTGCCGGTCTTGTCGCTGCCGACAAAGCCGATCTCGGCATAGTAGCCCGTAGGCAGCGCTGCCGGATTGAGCAGTTCGATCTCGGGCGAGTTCTTGTCGACCGTCAGCGTGTAGTGCTTGAGCTTGAGGTCGTCGAGACGGGCGCCGGTGAGGTTGATCGAACCCTCCAGGCTCGGCGTGTCGATCCTGACGCGCTTGGTCGACGCCAGCGCCTGCTCGCGGCCGGCCGGCGTTGTGCCGTCGGTTCCCGGTGCATTGGGTGCATTAGGAATGGCGCCTTGCTTCGGCACCGGCGTTTCGCTGCCACCCGGACTGGTGCCTTGAGCCGCCTTCTTCTGCTCCGCTAGCCGCTGCTCTTCGATACGGGCCGCCTCGCGTTGCGCCTCGCTGTGCGGCAGCACGTAAAAATACTGCCAAAGCGACAGGATCAGCACCGACAGCGCGATGGTGATGAAGAAGTTCCGGTTGTTTTCCATCGAAAGCCTTGGCCTATCGTGTTCCGCGCAGTCGGCGGGAGAGTTCGGCCTTCAACTGGCCGAACGGAATGGTAAGCACATCTTCGCGCCCGACGATGACATAGTCATTGCCAGGCTTCATGTCACCCGCGGCATGCGTGCGCACGGCTTCTCTCAGTCGCCGCCGGATGCGGTTGCGGGCGACTGCGTTGCCGACCTTCTTGGTGACCGTGTAGCCGACGCGAGGCGCCTCTGCGTCGCTGCGGTCCAGAACCTCGACGAGAAAAAGCCGCCCGCGGCGTTTTTCGCCACGCCGGACGGCCAGGAATTCCGCGCGCTTCAGAAGCCGCTTGGGATGTGCTCCCACTGGCTTGCCGGTTGCGGGCAACGATCTCGTCTTCCGTTCAGGCGCTGAGCCGCTTGCGACCGCGGTTGCGGCGGGCTGCGACGACGCCACGACCACCCTTGGTGGCCATGCGAGCACGGAAGCCGTGCCGGCGTTTGCGGACGAGTTTGGACGGTTGGTAGGTACGCTTCATTTGTTTTAATACCGCGGGGTGCGGCCCTTCTTGATTCTGTCACTCTGTAACAGGAGCTTTGCCCGGCCGGTTTTGGCGCGATCGAAACCGCGCCGGGACGAATGGCCCGAGCGTGAGCGGGCTTATAGAAAGAAGGGTTTTGGAAGTCAATCCGGCGCCGACATCCGGCACCGTCAGGCCGATGGCTGAAGTGATGGCCGAAGTCTTGGTGGTCTTATCCCGTATTGGGACGAAGGATGAAATTGGCAAAAAAGCCGCAATGGCCTAATCTCGCTCGATCAAGTGATCGTGAAGAAGCAGCATGAGTGAAATCCCATCCGCGGAGGAAAGGACCGATCGGGCGACCGCGGCCGCCCGGAGGGTGCCGTTGTCGCGTGGATTGTCGACAAAGCTCCTGCTGCTCACCATCGTATTCGTGCTCCTGGCCGAGGTCCTTATCTTTCTGCCTTGGATCGCCAGCTACCGGCTGAGTTGGCTGAAGGAGAGGCTGAGCACCGCCGCGGCCGTCTCGATCGTGCTGGTGCAGGGAGAACCCGCCTCGCTGTCCCGCGCCGCCCAGAACGATGTGCTGATGGCGATCGGCGCCAAGGCGATCGCCGTGCGCGACGGGGGTGTCTCGCGGCTTCTGGTCGTGGCCGAGATGCCGCCGCAGGTCGACGAGCATATCGACATCGCCAATGTCGGCCTGTTCGAGGGCATGACCGGCGCTTTGGACACGCTGTTTTTTGGCGGCGAGCGGATGCTGCGCGTTTTCGGCCCGGTCGGCGACAGCGACAAGGAATTCGAGCTGATCATGCCCGACTACGGCCTGCGCAATGCCATGCTCATCTATTCGCGCAACGTCGCCTTCGTCTCGCTGCTGATCTCGCTGTTCACCGCCATGCTGGTCTATGCCGCCATAGACCTGATCATGATCGGCCCGATCCGGACGATGACGCGCTCGATGCTGGCCTTTTCCGAGGCGCCGGACGACCCCGGACGGATCATCCACCCTGCCGCCCGCGCCGACGAGATCGGGGTTGCAGAGCGTGAGCTCTCGCAGATGCAGGAGCGGCTGCAAAAGATGCTCTCCGAGCAGAAGCATCTCGCCGACCTTGGCCTCGCCGTGTCGAAGATCAACCATGACATGCGCAACATCCTGGCGTCGGCGCAGCTGATGTCGGACCGTCTGCGCCAGGTCAAGGACCCGACCGTGCAGGCCTTCGCGCCGAAACTGCTGCGGGCGCTCGATCGTGCCGTATCCTATTCGGAAGGTGTGCTCGCCTATGGCCGCACCCAGGAGCCGCCGCCCTCGCGCCGCAGGCTCAGGCTACGCCAGCTGGTCGATGACGTCCACGGCCTGCTCGACACCGAAGGCGGCATCGAATTCGTCAATGCCGTCGATTCGGCCTTCGAGGTGGATGCCGATTCCGATCAGCTCTTTCGCGTGCTCACCAATCTTTGCCGCAACGCCGTGCAGGCAATGGCGGCGGACGCGGAAAGTGCGGTGGTGCGCCGGCTGGAGGTGTCGGCCGAGCGCGTCGGCAGCGTCAGCCGCATCACCGTCACCGACACCGGCCCCGGCCTGCCGCCGAAGGCGCGCGAGAACCTGTTCGCGGCGTTCCGCGGCTCGGCCCGCAGCGGCGGCACCGGCCTTGGCCTGGCGATCGCCTATGAACTGATCCGCGCCCATGGCGGCACGGTGGAGCTGGTCGAAAGCAGAGGCGGCCGCACCACATTCGCGGTTACCATTCCGGACCAGCCGGTCCGGCTCGACCAGGCCCGCAACGGCCTGCGCCGCCCGGCCTGATCCTGCCCCGCCCGATCCTCGTCAAGGCACGAACAACAAAACTTTTGCCGGATCGGCTTGCTTTTCGGAAATTCAGTCGCTAGGGAACACGTCACATCGCGGCCGGTCGTCAAGGATCGGATCGTGGGCCATGCAAAGCATGGCCTGTTGCGCGCCCGTAGCTCAGCTGGATAGAGCACCAGACTACGAATCTGGGGGTCAGGAGTTCGAATCTCTTCGGGCGCGCCAATAATCTCAAAAGCTTAGCCAAGTTGCACCGTTTCAAATCAGCAAACTGAAACGGTTTTTGAAACGGTTTTGTAGTTTCGGATAGTGCAGCGCGCGATTGAGCGGGCGCAGCGAAAGATCGGCAACGCCTCTGTGTGAACAGTACACGTCCTGACCGCTCAGGGGCCGAAACCTGCCTGCCTGCGGCCATCGACGATCAGCGTCGCCAGATAGCCCTCTAGGACCTCGACCACGGTCGCTGGATCGCAGATGCAATCCACTTCGAGCTCGAAGGCCGGCCCATGCGAGACCGGCTTACCGTTACCGCCCGGCCCCCTGTGGTCTCCTCGTCTCGCCCTCCATGAGAGTACGAACATAATTTAATCCTTGCCTTGCTACCACCCAACGGCTATTGTCGTATGAACGTAATTCAAAACTTCAGGAGCTTATGATGACAACAACTCCGCAGGTTGCGCGCGTAACAGGCGCCACCTCAGGCATCGGCAAGGCCACAGCGATCGCCTTGGCCGCCGCAGGTTTCCAGGTGATCGGAACCGGCCGCAACACCGCGAAACTCACCGCGCCCGCCGGGGTGACCTACCTGGACCTCGACGTGACCCGCGACGAATCGGTCGCCTCAGCGGTCAAGCAGGTGATCGACCGGTTCGGGCACATCGACGTCCTGGTCAACAACGCCGGCGTTGGCACAACCGGCGCAGCCGAGGAGTTCTCGATTACCCAGACGCAGGACATCTTCGACATTAACGTCTACGGCGTCATGCGGACGACCAAGGCGGTCCTGCCGCACATGCGCGTCCAAGGCCGCGGACGCATCATCAATGTCTCCTCCCTCAGCGGGTTCGTCCCCAGCCCGTTCATGGCCCTCTACGTCTCGACCAAGCACGCGGTCGAGGGCTACTCCCAATCGCTGGACCACGAGGTTCGCGATTACGGCGTCCGGGTCCTGCTCGTCGAGCCCGGCCCGATCAACACTCCGTTCGCAGGCCACAGCGTGGAGGCCGACACCCCATGCCGCTCTACGCGGCGGGACGGCGCAACTACGACGAGCTGCTGGAGAAGAACCTCAGCAGCGGCGACGACCCCGCCGTCGTCGCCAAGGTGATCGTCGCGGCGGCCACCGACCGGAACCCGAAACTACGGCGCACCGCCGGTACGACCGCCCGGATCATCAACGCGGTGCACCGCGTCGCCCCGGCCCGGATGTTCGACCGCGTCATCCGCAGATTCAACCGGATGCCGAGCTGATCGCTGCCGAGATCCACTAACCAGTCATTCGCGGGTCTACCGAGGAGAGTAATCTAGCAGCAGAGCCAGCAGACGGCCCGCCACCACGCACCGTACATCACCAACGGCGGGCTCCCCGAGCTCCACGACTCGAAAGTGCAGACCGCGAGGATCAACGTCCCGGCTCTCCTTGCCAACGCTGCACACTGACTTGGCCATAGCGGTATCCGGAGCGCAAGCCCGGCTGAGATGGAGGAACGCATGGTGCGTTACACGAAAGAACACAAGCAGGAGACAAGGCAGCGGATCATTGCGACGGCCGGTCGACGGCTCAAGCGGGACGGTATCGACGGCTCCGGAGTCGCGACGCTAATGAAGGACGCGGACCTGACCAACGGCGCCTTCTACGCCCACTTCGAATCCAAGGACAGCCTCGTCGCGGAGGCGGTCACCGACCAACTGCACACACTGCACGCGAACATCGTCGAGCTGGCGGAGCCCGGCCGGGCCGGCCTCGAACAGATCGTGCGCTGGTACCTGTCGGCCCACCACCGGGACAATCCCGGCGACGGCTGCCCCAACGCCGCCCTGCTCGACGAGATCGGGCGCAGCGCGGACGCAATCAGGCAGGCGTACACCGACGGCGTGCTGGTCGTCATCGACGACCTCGCCGCCCGAATGGCACCCGAAGATCCGCCCTCGGCCCGCGTGAAGGCGCTCAGCCTCCTCGGCCTGATGGCCGGGACGCTACAACTCTCCCGCGCCCTGACCGACCGACAGCTCTCCGACGACCTCCTCGAGCAGGGCCTCCGCAACGCCCTAGCCCTGGTGGACGCCGAGCTCCGACCATGACCTTCATTTCTGCGACTACCCCCGGCACACCCGGCGACGTCGCCCTCCATCAGATAGGAACACGATGACCGAGCAACCCTTCAACCCACAGCTACGAGCCGCGCGGTTCCTTCCCCGCACCATCATCAACGCCCGAACGCTTCCCGCGCTCCGTGTCCTCACCAAGCTCACCGGGATCACTCGGCGGCCGGACGCGCAGGTCGTATCCGTGGACGCCGATGTGTCAGTATACGTCTTCCGCCCGGCTTCGGCCCGGCCTCGGACGCCGGCACTGTTGTGGATCCACGGCGGCGGAACGGTGCTCGGCGACGCGGCGCAGGACAGCGGCTTCTGCCGCCGGATCGCCGATCAGCTCAACATCGTCGTCGTCTCGGTGGAGTACTGGCTCGCGCCCGAGCACCCGTTTCCGGCGCCGCTGGAAGACTGCTACACCGCGCTGCAATGGCTCGCCCGCCAACCCGACATCGACCCCGCACGCATCGCCATCGGTGGCGCCAGCGCCGGCGGTGGTCTGGCCGCCGCGTTGGCGCTGCTGGCGAAGGAACGCGGCGAGATCCGTCCGGTTCTGCAACTGCTGTCCTACCCAATGCTGGATGACCGGACCACCACCCGCACCGACATCGACCCGCGGCGGCTCCGCCTCTGGAGCCCGGCCAGCAACCGGTTCGGCTGGCGCGCCTACCTCGGCCCCGCCACCGCGGACGGCAACGTGCCCCCGCTGGCCGCGCCGGCCCGCTACGACGACCTCTCCGGCCTGCCGCCCGCATGGATCGGCGTCGGCACCAACGACCTGTTCCACGACGAGGACGTCACCTACGCCCGGCGGCTGCAGCAGGCCGGCGTCGCCAGCACCCTGCACGTAGTGCCCGGCGCCTATCACAACTTCGACGCCATCGAAGCGAAAGCCGCCATCTCCCGGGCCTTCGTCAAGGCCCAGACGACGGCACTGGACGAAGCACTCAACGGCGGCTGAACGGACGTACACGACAGGTCAGCCTCGCGCGCCTACCTCGCGCGGCTGAAGGAACGCACGACGGGGCACGACATGCCGGCCAGCCCGGGGACGTACCGCGCGAGCCGACCGCCCTGCGCCGCTGGGGCCTGCAGGCGCCCGCCGAGTGGTCGTCGGCGGTCGGCCCAGGTGCTCATCGTCCACGGCGACAGCGACCGGCTGGTGCCGCCCGCGAACGCCAGAATCGGGGTCCCTCGGCGACGTTGGCACATACTGGTTCGGCTAAGCCCGTAGAGGTGGCGCAAGCCGAAAGCACGGTGCGAGGCCCGCTTCGGGTCGGATGCGGCGAGAAGATCGGGGGCCGGGTGGTAACGGAAATAGAGCTGCGCCCGCTCGACCGGCGTAATGACCACCGCCCGGCATTCAACGCCTTTCTCACGCAGGGCCGGCTTGAGTTGCGCCATCGCCGCGACATGGCTCCGGCAGAACGGACAGTGTAGGCCTCAACCGCTGCACGGCGTAGCCTTATCCGCTCGATCACAAGTCATATCGCCGACGAAAACTCATCGAGCGCATGTTGTGCAAGCTCAAGAACTGGCGCGGCATCGCAACACGATACGATCGCCATGCACAGAACTACCTCTCAGCCCTCGCTCTCGCTGCAATCATTTCAGCCTGGATCTGAACGAGTCCTCAACCTAGCTAGGCCGGCTGAGTGCGCCGCCCGCTCGCGTCGGCAGCGGCTCGGACAGGCATGCTTGCGCCGGTGTCGCGCGGATGCGGCCCGACCGGCATGATCGCCGGAAACGGCGTCGCGCCGAAGGCGAATGTCCATTTGTAGCCGACTAGCCCGTCTTCGGGCGTTGTGTGCTGGTCGTGATGTGCGAGCAGTCTGGCGCGATCGGCCAGTTCCTCCGCCTCACGCCTCAGCATTTCCGCCGTCTCCGGCCGCATCCGCCTGGAGAAGCTGACGAATGTCGCCTCGCGCTGCAGATGCGTAATCGCCCAGCCGATGAAGTTCTTGTTGGTCATCTCGAACAGTGGCAGCAGCGGCCCTTCGAAATTCCACTGGATCGGCGTCTCGACCAGCAGCCTGGCCGACAGGCCGCGGCCAAGCGCGACCAGCCCCAGCTCCTCGAGGTCACGCAGATAGAGGAACATCGAGGCCTCGCTCAACCCTTGTGAGCGCATGATGCCTTCGGGCGTGAATTTCTCGGAGAGCATGACGAAGATGAACAGCAGCGCTGGTCGGCTGGCCAGCTTGCGCTCGATGTCCGGCGCGATGTGGTTGGCCGGCCCCGGTCCCCTGTTCATAGAGCCGAGCACGTTTTCCAGTTCCACGCCGGCAGCGGCGCAAATCTCCACCAGCCGGTCGAGCTTGCAGTTGCGCTCGTGGAAGATACGCTTCACCGTCGGCTCGGAAACACCCATGCGCTCGGCAAGCACGCGATAGGTAACGCCCTTTGCCTTTAGCGTCCGCTTCAGCGCCTCGAAGATCAGGCTGTTCATGGGATGCATCTCTTTTGGGTGATTTCGTATCGATCTTCGATACTAGCTGCAATCAGCCGTCCAGAAAAGTATCGGAAAATCTAGGTCTCCGCTGTCACCACAGGAGATCAGCCATGAAAACCATTGTCCGCTCGACTCTTCTCGCCATCGTCGGCATCGCGACGATGTCTGCCGCCCACGCCGGGGAAATCTGGCGCGCCACCGGCTTTGAGCAGCCGGAATCGGCGCTGTTCGACGCCGTCAACAAACGCATCATCGTTTCTAACATCGTCGGCAATCCCGGCGACGCCGACGGCAACGGCTACCTGTCGGTGCTGTCGCTCGACGGCAAGGTCACCACCCGGCACTGGACCGACGGCATGGACGCACCCAAGGGCATGGCGATCTCAGGCGACAAGCTCTACGTCGCCGACATCACGAAAATACGCGTCGTCGACCTCGCCAGCGGCAAGCTCGCCTGGACCATTGACGTGCCGAATGCCATCTTCCTCAACGACATGACCACTGATGTGTCCGACAAGGTCTATGTCACCGACATGCTGGCCGATGCCATCTACCACATCGACGACGAGCGGCCGGAATTGTTCGCGAAGGACACGGCGCTTGCTTGGCCCAATGGCATCTTCGCCGATGGCAACAGGCTGATCGTCGCCTCCTGGGGCAAGGGCATCAAGTCTGACTTCAGCACGGCGGAGCCGGGCGGCCTGGTTGCAGTCGATCTCGCCACCAAGGCGATTTCGCAACTGCCTGGCGCGCAAAAATTCGCCGATCTCGACGGCGTCATTGCAATCGGCGACACCATCTACGCCACTTGCTACATGACTGGTACGCTCTATCGCTACAAGGTTGATGGCACACCGGAGACGGTTGCGACCTTCAAGCCGGGCAGTGCCGATATCGGCACTTACGGCAGCAGGATTTTCGTGCCGTTGATGAACGACGGCGAAGTCGTTGCGCTGACGCTCGACTGAGCCGGTTTCTCGGTCAGCTCAGGACGCGGGCGCTGCGTTCTTCAACTGCGCCGGCGCATCAAGGCCATCGTCGCATGGGCGGACCATCATAAGCTACGTTGAAGCATGTCAGGATGCGGCCATCGCATGGGTGGTGGCCGCCGATATCGTCGGGGGCGGAAAATGGCCCGGGAACGTCGGCAATGCGATCATCTTGCGCCATAGCGCACTCGAACCCGAAGTTCCGGAACGGGCCCGACTCAAGCCGTAGCGCGGACGGCGCTCTGGAGAAAGCACCAGGAAGGTCGGCAATTGGGCGCAATTACGATGTCCAGGGTGATCGCCGGCAGCGTCTGCTATCGGGCAACAGCAAAGATCACCTCAATGGCCGACATGAGGCGCAAAGCTTTTCAGCAGCCAAGGGGGCGAGAACGAACGGCAGCTTCGGGGATCGGATCTTAAGAAGCGGACCTTAAGGTGTCCACGGCATCGACGTGATCTGACCCGTCGCAGTCAACTAGCGCTGGCCTAGTATCTGGCCCGCGATGGAAAGCCTGCCCTTGTGGATCGACCACTACAACAGCCTTCATCCCACACGAGGCCGTCGGCTATCGTTCACCTCGCGAGTTCATCGCGGATCAAACCCACTCTGATCGTGTCCGATCATTCGGGGGCAACAACACGTCGGCCCTTCGGATCTCAGACCAGGCGGCGCGTGAGCTCCACGATTTCGCGTCCAAGGTTGTCCTCATCCGTGTTGAAGTGCGCAATCAGCGAAATGTGGTTGTGCCCGGCAGGCGTACGAAGCGTGGTGCGCGGCGGCGCGCAATGGCGATGCGATGTGCGAGCTCCAGGCCGTAGAGATCGAGCAAGGGATTCTCGAAAGCGGCCGGATAGGCTCGGGGCGTCTCGGAGATCCTTGCGTCCGAAACCCACCATTCAGCCACGGTCAGCCCGTGAGACGCCCACGAAACAACGTTGAGCCGTCCGTCAGGCGCGACCTGGAGATAGCCCGGAATCCAGCCTCGGTCATCCACGCGCGATATTGACCTTCAGTGTACGATTCGCCGTGGCGATAGAGGTTCAAGAAGGTGAGATTCAGAAAGACACCCTCAGGCGGGCCGAGGCGGTCGTCATCGACGACACCCCACCCCGCAATTGCGATCTCGCCTCCGGGTGTGAGGCAACGCGCCGCGTTCAGGATCGAACTGCGCGCCTGGTCCGGCGGAAGGACCTGGACGACGGCCTTCAGGATCGCCAGATCGTGGCGACCGATCGAGGGCGCGACAGTTATGTCCCCCTCTTCGACAACCACGTCGTCGGCACCGTATTCTGACAGGATATCTGGCGCGACCGCTGCGACCGTTGGGAGTTCCATCAGCGTCGCCGCAATCTGCGGCCGCCGCTCGCGAAGTCCGACGAGAATGGTCCCGGGGCCCCCGCCGATGTCGATCACCGAACCGATCGCCGATAGGTCCATCTCCCGGGCCAGATGCCGGCCGAAAATCACCCCGCCCGGTGCGAGCATGCGGCTGAAGGCCACCGCGGCCTCGGGCCCCGCTTCGGAAAAGTCGTGCAGCGCAGCCGGCCGGTTCTGTCGCAGCGACTCTGCGGTCAGCAGATCGGCTCCCCAGATCTCGCGCAGGAGCGCATGATCGCCGCCGCGATAGGTCGGCTTGGACGCGTCGAGGAAGGCCGACGCTTCGGCTCCGTTGCGAAATTGACCATCCTCGACTTCGAGGAGACCGATGCTGGCGAGCGCGTAGAGAAGCCGCGACAGACGATCGGGCTCGACTTTGAGCGCGGCCCCAAGGCTGTCAGCAGTCACCGCGCTGCCACCGAGCCGGGTGAAGATGCCAAGGTCCAGCCCGGCGCGAAGCGCCAAGGCGGGGGGCACCGCTGCGATCAGGTTGTCGATCCGATCAGAATCCACCATGCCACATCCCCTTCCGCGATCCAGGGCCGACTGTGAAGCAGCTCGGAAGATCGGATTCGACCGGAGCGGCGCTTTCCTCACCTATCGCAGCGAGGAGCGACCAGAAGTTTGTCACGAACCGAAGAGCGTTTGAAGTAGCATGGTCGACCAGACCGATATACGCGCCCGGTATTCGACGTCGAGACAGTTAGCGACGAGGGGCTAGCTGGCTGACTGTTGATCAAGCCCTGCGTTAATCCAGGCACGCGTCTGTTCCAGCACTTCATCCGAAAGCTTGGGATCGTCGATCGCCCGAGCGAGGATCACTGCCCCCACCAACCGAGGAGGAGTTCAGCGGCGCGCAGCAGGCGATTATGACTTCCTCTGCTGCCATCTCGGATGTAGCCTTGCTGCTGGCTGACGGCTGCGATGGCCGTGCTGCGACCTTGATGCGCAACCTGGCGGACTTCGCTGCCTTGGGCGGTTCGATCCCTGCAGGCGAGCCGATTGCCAGCCCGCAGGACTACGTCGCGGCCTTCAAGTAGTGGTCGAGAATCCGCTCTGCCGTGCTGGTGCCCGACAAGTGAGGTTCCGCTCTCCTGTCGGCTTCCGAGCGCGACTAGTTGAGCTAGCAGGGTGTTGAAGAAGTCGCTCACCCGTTTGGCCTTGAGACGATTCATTGGGCAGCGCCGATTTTGCGGAGGCGGTCTTGCGGGGGCGTCAGACGAGAGCACGGGGGCGTTGCTCAGCTAGCTAGTCGTTGATTGTGAGTCGACCTGGCTTTGAGTTGCGCTATCTAGGCAAAAACGGAGGCAGCCATGCGTATGAAGTTCCTACTGGTGACATCAGCGACGATGATGGCGACAATCGTTGCCCACGCGGACAGTCAGTCCTCGAACACAAGCTCGAATAGCTCGTCGAACAACGGCGTTGTGCGTGAGCGGATTGTCGAGACCTACTGTGAAAATGACTATTGTGAGACCTACGTCAAGCGCAGGGTTTATCAAGAGGACCGATCCACCCGTCGTTACCAGGACTATGATCGCCGCCGCTATCGCGACCGCTACATAGATGATGATGACGACGACTAAGGAAAAATGCCGCGCCGCTGACGCTCCGCGGGGGCCCGGTCCGGATGTAGTCCGACACCATTGATCAATCACAGGACCAGGCTCGTCGTCGAAATGGCGTCCGTGGCGAGCGCGAAGCAGACGATGGCTGACGAAGGTCAGAACGGTATAGGCCCCAATCGTCACGCATTTGTGAGCTGTATTGATAAGCCTATTCGGGATTATGGGTCTAATTTTGGACCGTGCGTCGCCTTAAGTAGTCCGTGCATGGCCCGCCGCTCAGGAATAATGCTGATGGAACGCAAGCTCGCGGCAATCATGGCCGCCGATATCGTCGGCTACAGCCTGCTGATGGCTGAAAACGAGGCTTCCACCTACGCGAAGCTGCGCGCTGTTTTTGATGAGCTCATTGACCCGACCATTGCCCGCCATGGCGGGCGCATCGTCAAGACGACGGGAGACGGCTTTCTCGCCATGTTTCCCAGCGTCAACGAAGCGGTTGATGCGGCGCTGGCCATACAGGAAGGCTTCGACAAGAGCCCGTTCGAGCTGCGCATCGGCATCAATCTTGGCGATGTCATCGAAGATGACGGCGACGTATACGGCGACGGCGTCAATGTGGCCGCCCGTCTTGAGACCATGTGCGATCCGGGACAGATATTCGTCAGCGGCGCCGTGGTGATGGCGGCCGAACGCAACAGCGCGGACAGGTTCGTCCGCATCGGCCGCAGGCGGGCCAAGAACATTCCCGAACTTCTCAACGTCTACCGCGTAAGGCGCGCGGGCTCTCCGTGGTCGCCATGGCGGCAGGTGCCGCAGGTGCTGCGCAGCACCGCCGCCCGCTGGTCTTATGGCGTAGCCGCCATAGCCCTCATCCTCATCGGCACCCAAATCCAGCCGCTCCCCCTGGCAGCCATGGTCAGTCGCATCCCGGGGGTCTTGTCGATGGACCAGAGCCGCGCCGACCCCCGGCCGTCAGTGGCGGTCATGCCTTTTGCCGCGATGAGCGGCAGCGGCGATCAATCGTATTTCGCGGACGGACTGACCGAAGATGTGACGACAGCCCTTGCCCGCAATTCAGAGCTGCAGGTAATCGCGCGCGATTCCACCTACGCCGTGCACGGGCAGGGCACGGACGTGCGCAAGCTCGGGGCGAAGCTCGGCGTTGATTATGTGGTTGAAGGCAGCGCCCGCCGTGAAGGCGACCAGCTTCGCGTGTCGGCGCAGCTGATCGATGTAAAGACAGGCGCGCATCTGTGGTCGCGCAGTTTCGACCGGCAGGTCGCCGACGTGTTCACCGTCCAGAGCGAGCTGACCACTGAAATCGTCGCGCAGATCGCGCCCTATATCGGCAGGAGCGAGGCGGCGGCGGCAGCGGAACGCCCGACCGACAATCTGCAGGCCTATGACCTCGTGCTGCAGGCCCGCAACCGCTACCGGCACGGCGCCAATGACCCGCAGGACATTCTGGAAGCGCGGGGCCTCTACCAGCGCGCCCTTGAAATGGACCCGTCCTATGCGGCCGCCCGCGCAGGCCTCGCGCTGACCTTTATCGCCAGCGTGGCGCAGAGCGGTGACGGCCGGGAAAACGCGCCGGAACTCCATCTTGGGCTTAGCGAAGCCCGGCAGGCGGTCCGTCTCGATCCCAATCTTGGCCTTGGCTATCAGGTCATCAGCTTCGGGCTTGCCCTGCAGGGCGACTATTCAGGCGGCCTGCAGGCCGCACGGCGCGCTGTGGAGCTCAACCCTAACGATCCCGACAGCATGATGGCGCTTGCAAAGGCGCAGGTTCGCTTCGGGGAATATGATGATGCCGTCGCCAACGCAGAGCGGGCCCGCCGCCTTCATCCTATGGCGCCCGAGTACTACGCCTATGTGCACGGGCAGGCGCTCTACGCGGCTGACCGCCGCGACGAGGCTTCCGCCGTCATAGAAGAATGCCTGATCCGGGCGCCGCGCGATGCAAACTGCCTTCTGATTCAGGCGGCTTTGCAGAGCGGGGGCGGCGAGGTCGAGGCAGCCCAGCAGACGATGGCAAGGCTGGTCGAGGCGCATCCGGCATTCTCGCTGGAAGCAGAGCGCACTTACCGCCGGTTCGGTGACAGGCCGCTGATGGAAGATTTCCTGCAGGACCTCGCACAGGCCAAGGCTCCAGAAACCGGCTGAAAGTTTTTACAGAGCAACTTCAATCACATAGCGGTGCCCAGTTTCATCTCGTCCGGCGCGCCAATTTTGCCTTTTCCACGACGCCAACACCGAAAATTGCCGCCCATTGCCGCTGGAACTACGTCCGCGCGAGGAGCGCGAAATAGCCAAGAGGCGAGAAAGCGTAGTAACGGCGGTGATCGGTGGTGAAAAAGTTCGAATCGTTTGCGGCCGAATGACGTGTTTTGGCCCAATGCAAGGCTCGCTATTCATCGTTGGACGGACATCGCGAGCCCGTGGGGGCGCCGCACTGCCGTTTCCGTCGTCGGGGTACAATCGCCAATACAGAAACTGCAGGGCGAGCGATCAGCGCTTGTCCGCCGGAGGGCTGCTCGTCGTCGAAGGGATGCGGGCGATGACCTTGATCTCGAAATCGAAGCCAGCAAGCCAATTGACGCCCACTGCCGTCCAGTTCGGATAGGGAGGTGCGCCGATCTCTTCCGCCCGGACGGCCAGCACCGTTTCGATCTGCTCGTCCGGGTTGGTGTGGAAGGTTGTGACGTCGACGACGTCGTCGAAGCTGCAGCCGGCGGCGGCCAAGACCGCGCGCAGATTGGCAAAGGCCCGCCGAACCTGATCCTCGAATACGGGCTCGGGCGAGCCGTCCTCACGGCTCCCGACCTGACCCGATACGAAGAGAAGATCGCCGGAGCGAATGGCCGCGGAATATCGATGAATATCGTATAACGCGTGGCGTTTGGCCGGATAGATGGCGTCACGTGCAGGCATTTCGTGTTCCTTTCTGTCTTGATGACGGGGGCGGACCGGCAGCGGGCCGGAGCCGGGGGAATCTATCGGGATCAACGGGCGGAGCTGCACGACGGTGCCATGCAGCTCTGGATCGGCGGGACAGGGTGGGTCACAGCCGCGCCAACTCCTCGTCTGTGAAATCGGCCGCGACCGCGATGTTCTTCTGACGGTCGAGCTCCTCGATGCGCCCGCCGAGTGCTTTGACGATGCCGGCATAGGCCTCGGCACCGAGCACCAGCCGTTTCGGAAGCGGACCATCCTGATCGGCAAGCCTGATCACTGCGTCCGTCATGCGGTCGGGGTCGCCCTTGATCACCCATGAGTCACGGAGCGCCTCGCGGATCCGACCGGCGGGTGTTCCCTCATAGGCCGCGAGCGGCTTGGTCCGCGCGAGATTGCCGCCGAACCCGGTCCGCGCCGGCCCAGGTTCCACAAGGGTGAACTCGATGCCGAAGGGAGCAGCCTCCTGCGCCACGGACTCGACGAACCCCTCGATACCCCACTTGGTCGCGTGATAGAGGCTGAAAGCCGGATAGGCGATCTGGCCTCCCTCGCTCGATACCTGTAGAATCCGGCCGCCACCCTGGCTGCGCAGATGCGGCAACGCCGCCCGGATGAGTGCGATCGAGCCGATGAGATTGGTGTCGATAATGTCCCGAACCTGCACATCGCCAGCCTCTTCCGCCGCGCCGAGCAGGCCATAGCCAGCATTGCTGACGACGATGTCGATCCGAGCGGATGCGGCGAAGGCGCGGTCGACCGCGGCGCGGACCGAGCTCTGGTCCTTGAGGTCCATTGCGACGATGCGGAGCCGTTCGGGGTAGCGTGCACGCAGGTCGGGAAGTGCGTCCTCGCTGCGGCTGGCACCGACGACGCGGTCTCCCCTGATCAGGGCCTTCTCCGCCAGCAGCCGGCCTAGACCGGACGACACACCCGTTATGAGCCAGGTCTTTTCCATTTCTCATACTCCAATTGATCCAGGCAGGAGATAGGGCAATCGCATTGCGCGCATTAGCCGTTGAAATCGGCATGGGATGATGCAAAATCCCCATCAATGGCCCGCCCGTCGCTCAACGATCTCACCGCCTTCGTGGCCGTTGCCACACACCGCAGCTTCCGCCGCGCAGCGGACGAGATCGGCACGGCACCGTCCACATTGAGCCATGCGATGCGTGCGCTCGAGGAACGCATGGGCGTGCGCCTTCTGAACCGCACCACACGCAGCGTCTCGCCGACAGAAGCCGGGTTCCGGTTGCTCGATCGCCTTCAGCCGGCGCTCGCCTCGCTGGACGAGGCGCTCGACAGCGTCGCGGGGTTCCGGGGCAATGTCGCGGGCACGGTCCGCATCAACGCACCGCGATTGGTGGCCGGGCTTCTCGTTCGCTGGGTTCTTCCGCAGATGGCGGAGCGCCATCCGGACGTGACCGTGGACATCGTCGTCGAGGGGCGGCTCATCGATATAGTATCCAGCGGGTTCGATGCCGGCGTGCGCCTCCTCGGATCTGTCCCCAAGGACATGATCGCCGTGCCGTTTGCACGCCCGTTGACGTTCATCTGTGTCGCCTCGCCCGCCTATCTCGATCGCTTCGGCGACCCTGGAACGCCCGAGGAATTGCAACGCCACCATAGCATCGGCCATCGTATGCCCAGCGGCAAATTCTATCGATGGGAGTTCGAACGCGCCGGCCAGGAACTCGTGATCGACGCAAACGGCTCCATCGTCCTCGATGACGAGGAACTGATGGTCGAAGCCGCAATAGAGGGTCTGGGCATCGCCTATGTGGCGGATTGGGCCGCCGAAGCGGCCATATCCGACGGCCGGCTGCGTAAGGTCCTGACCGCATGGATGCCCGCTCCGGAAGAGGTCGCGGTCTACTATCCCGGACATCGAGCCGTGCCGCCGGCACTGCGGGCTTTCCTCGATGTCGTGAAGGACTTGCGAAAGAAAGAACCTTAAACTGGATCAAAGAAGCAGCAATCCGGTACTCGTAGTGCAGAAGGAGGTCCGGCATGATTTCTCGCTTCTGTCGATCGGCCATCGGTCGATCTAGCTTACAACCGATTGCATAACGCAATCAGAACCGCGCGGATGTACCGCGTAAGGGAAGGAGGTGGGTATGGCTAAGCTCGTGTTCGGGATGAACCAGTCCCTGGACGGCTACGTCGACCATATGGCGTTTGCGCCAAGCCCCACGCTCTTCCGCCACTTCATCGAGGAGGCTCAGGGGCAGGCGGGCAGTGTGTACGGTCGCAAAATGTATGAGGTCATGCGTTACTGGGACGACGATCATCCTGAATGGGATGCAGAGCGACACGCCTTCGCGGCGGCGTGGCGGAACCAGCCGAAATGGGTCGTCTCGCGCTCGTTGAAGTCGGTTGGTCCCAACGCTCGGCTTGTTGAGGATGATCTTGAGGGCGCGATCCGAGAGCTGAAGGCCGAGCGCGACGGGGAGATCGAAGTTGCTGGCCCGGACTTGGCGCGAAGCCTCACCGAACTTGGCCTGATCGATGAGTATCGAATCTACCTGCACCCCGTCGTGCTTGGCCACGGCAAGCCATATTTCGCCGGACCCCGGCCGCCGCTCCGCCTTATGACCAATGATCGGATTGGCGAGGACGTGATCAGGTTGACCTACGTCCCTGCTTAACCTCGCGATTCGCCGGATGGAATCGCCGCTGAAGTCTGGTTTTGGGTTGGGCCTAAAGCGACGGGAACGGCTTCTTTGCGCTAGACTGCAGTGCACGCTTCGCATGCCCAGCCGTTAAGAGTTCACCTCGACTTGGCTTTGAATTGCGCTATCTAGCCAAAACTGGAGGCAGCCATGCGTATGAAGTTCCTACTGGTGACATCAGCGACGATGATGGCGACAGTCGTTGCCCACGCGGACAGTCAGTCCTCGAACACCAGCTCGAATAGCTCGTCGAACAACGGCGTTGTGCGTGAACGGATTGTCGAGACCTACTGTGAAGATGACTATTGTGAGACCTACGTCAAACGCAGGGTTTACCAGGACGACCGATCCACCGTCGTTACCAGGACTATGATCGTCGCCGCTATCGCGACCGCTACATCGATGATGATGACGACGACTAAGGAAAAAAGCCGGGCCGCTGACGCACGCGAACACCCGATTTTGGGATCGGATCGGCGGCCCAGCTTCTCGCATCTAGATGCTTTGGCGCACCAAGGACGAGAATAACGGTATCGGCTTCGCGACCTCGCGGCGACGAGGATTATCGTCGCCAGAAGGGCTTGGCGATCTCTGCCTCGACCTGCCGTCTCGTCAGACCGATATCGTCGATCAAATGGGGATTGTCCTTCGACATTTGCTCAAGTTCCCAGCGAAAGCGTTTCCGCTCGTCCCAGGCCGCGATAATGCTTCGCAGGGTCGTCAGGTGCCGACGCGACATTTCCGCTGGTTCCAGGGGCGTTCCTGGCCGCGCTGCCTGATGCGGGGCCGATGCAAGAGTATCGTTCATAGCAACCTCCATAGGTTTGAAGGTCCGGGGACCCTCGACCTGAAAGAGGATGAATTCTGCAGGATACGAACAGCGCCGTAATTAAGCTCTCCCAAATAGTTCTCAAAACTTCCAAACGGGCTATAGATACGCCGCATGCAGGGATCGCGCTTTGCCTTTGGTCCGTTCGTGCTTGATTCTGGTGCGGGAACGCTGCTTCGCAACGATGTCCCCGTTGCCGTTGGCTACCGCGGGATAAAGCTGCTCGCGGCGCTCGTTGGACGGCCCGGCGAAATCCTTGAGAAGGCCGAGTTGATGGACGCGGCGTGGCCGGGCACGGCCGTCGAGGAAGGCAACCTCACGGTCCAGATCGCGTTGCTGCGAAAGCTGCTTGGTCCGGCCGCCGATGCCAGTAATGGGGGCGGTGAATGGATCGCCACGGTTCCGCGCGTCGGCTACCGCTTCACGGGGGCCGTCGAACAGCTCGGTGGCGCGAAGCGAAAATCTTTGCCGCTGCCCGGCAAGCCATCGATAGCCGTGCTGCCCTTCGTTAATATCAGCACCGATCCTGAGCAGGAATCCTTCGCGGACGGGTTGACCGAGGACCTGATTACCGACCTGTCCAGGATCTCCGGCCTGTTCGTCATCGCACGCAACTCGGCCTTTGCCTATAAAGGAAGGGCGATGGACGTGCGCGATATCGCACAGGACCTTGGCGTGCACTACCTGCTGGAGGGGAGCGCGCGACGCGCTGCGGGGCGCGTGCGCATCAACGCACAGCTGGTCGACGCGGTGAGTGGCGATCACCTATGGGCGGAACGCTTCGATCGCAGCCTGGAAGATATTTTTGCCGTTCAGGACGAGGTCACCGGCAAGATCGTCGAGGCGTTGCTTGGCCGGCTGCGCGCACCGCCGCCGCGCAATCGGCCCAAAAATCTCGAGGCTTACGATCTCTGCGTGCGGGCGCGCAAGCTGATGGATGATTCGCCGCAGACGGCGCGCGAAGCGCATCTGATGCTGACGCGCGCGGTTTCGCTCGATCCGGAATATGCCGAGGCCTATCGCTGGCTTGCCATGAACCACTGGATGGGATGGGTGCATTCTGGCGGACCTACCGAAACGTCCCGTAGCGTTGCTTTGGAACTGGCACGCAAAGCCGTGGCGATCGACCCCAACGATGCCGGCTGCCGCTGGGTTTTGGCTTACCTGCTTGCCTATGAGCGCAGCTTCGCCGAGGCAGATACGGAATTCGCCAAGGCGATCGAGCTCGACCCGAATGAGGCCGATGCCTGGGCGGCATTATCCGACATTGCGGTCCTGGCCGGACGGGTCGAGGCAGGCCTTGAGCACATTCGCAAGGCGTTCCGGCTGAACCCGTTTCCGGCAAGTTGGTACTATCTGACACTCGGTCAGGCGCAATATGCGGCCGGCGAATACGAAGCCGCTGTCGAGACACTGCGCAGGGACGAGACTTATCGTACAAGCTCACGCCGCTTCCTGGCGGCAAGCCTTGCCCAACTGGGCCGGCTCGACGAGGCGCGCGCAGAGGCCGAACTGTTCCTCGTCGGCAACCCGCATTTCACCACGCGCCACTGGGCCACGACGGAGCCATTCCGCGACGCTGCGACGCTCGAGCATTTCGTTGATGGCTTTCGTAAGGCCGGTCTTCCGGAGTGACGTTGCCGGCGTGACCTCCCAAACGCTTTCGCACCGTTCGTGCGACTATTCCTCAAAGCGACTCGTTGCGTCACGATCGCGCTCGTATCGTCTCGTGAGCGGAAACGGCGGCAACCAGGACTCGCGACGGACGATCCAGCTTTCGTAGGTTGGCATCAGTTGGTCAGGGGCGTCCAGGGATCCCAGGTTCACTTCGATTTCGTCTGCGGTGCGTCCGAAAATTGTCGAGCCGCAACGGGGGCAGAAAAACCGCCCGGCGTAGTCGCGTGTCTCGCCTTCGATCGTCACCGCATCCTGGGGGAACACCGCGGAAGCGTGAAAAAGGGCGCCATGATGCTTGCGGCAGTCGAGACAATGACAAATGCCGACCCGGTATGGGAGTCCCGACGCCACAATTCGGACGTTGCCGCACAGGCAACCGCCGGTGAATCGGTCCATGCTGCATCTCCTCCAAAATCAAGCGGTCGGAATGGCTACAACGAAGGGCACTGTCATTGCAATTGCCCTGCTGCGGGCGGGGATGCGTCGTCTTCCCTAGTGGGCGACAGATAGGTTGCTCGCTGCAGTCGCATGCCGTTTTGGAGCGTCGGCTATTGGGACGAAGCGATCCTTTCGCTCTTGACAAATATACTCGTCAACCCCGCATTGACAGGAAAGCTTGTCAATGCGAGGGCTGTATGCTCGATATCGAAGTCATAGATCGGCCAAGCGCGGCCGCCGCCGCGTTGGAGCCCGTGCGGAGTCAACTCCTCTCAGAACTGCGGGAGCCGGCCTCGGCCGCTACCCTCGCCACACGGCTCGGTCTCAAGCGGCAGAAGATCAATTACCACCTGCATGCTCTGGAGGAGCACGGGCTTGTCCAAGTTGCAGACACGCGGAAGTGGGGTGGCCTGACGGAGCGGCTCATGGTGGCGAGCGCCACAAGCTATGTCGTCTCGACGAGCGCACTGGGTCCCGTCGGCGCCGATCCGGACCGCACCCCGGACCGCCTGTCGGCGAGCTACCTCATCGCGCTCGGCGCTCGGCTGGTGCGGGAGATCGGGGCCCTCCAGCGCGCCGCCACGGATGCCGGCAAGCGCCTGGCGACCTTGGCGATCGACACCGAAATCCGCTTCCGCTCCGCCGCCGATCGTGCCTCGTTCACGCGTGAATTGACCGAGGCCATCACCACGCTCGCGGCACGCTATCACGACGAAACCGCTCCGCAGGGACGGTCCCATCGCCTTGTCGTGACGGCGCATCCTTCACCAGCCAATCCGCAAGGAAAGGACGCTCAGTGCCAGTAAAAAAGACACGGCCGGCAACCGTTCGGTCGAGGCCGAAGTCGATGTCCCCGGTACACCGCAGGAAGTCTGGAACGCGATCGCAACGGGACCTGGAATATCTCAATGGTTCGTACCGAGCGAACTCGAAGGCCGCATCGGAGGAACCGCCGTTTCGCATTTCGCTGCCGATGGAAGCATGGATGCCGTCGCCACCATCACAGCTTGGGAGCCGCCCAAGCGGTTTGTCGCAGAAGCACCGGGCGAGCCGGGAACGGTAGCGACGGTGGATTGTCGAGGCAAAGTCCGGCGGGCGTTGCACCGTTCGCGTTGTCCATCGCTGGTTCGCGACTTCTGATGATTGGGATGATCAGTTCGAGGCCCACAGCTACGGATGGATCTCCTTCTTCCGCCTGCTCCGCCTCTACCTCACGCATTTTCCCGGGCAGCACGGCTCGGCTTTTCAGCTCTTGGTCCCGTCTTCTGAGCCTTTAGCTGATGTATGGCGAAAGCTGGTTGTACCCTTGGGCCTGGTGAATGCGACTGAACAACGGCGCGTGGCTTCGGACGCGCAGGCATTCGAGGGCGTCGTCGAACGAACAGGGCCGCAAGACCATCCCGAGCTGGTGGTCCGGCTGGACCAGCCCGCGCCGGGCTTCGCGCACCTCTTCGCCTTGCCGATGGGCGAGATGACATACCTGTCCGTGCGGTTTTTCCTTTTTGGCGACGATGCAGCGAGCATTGCAAAATGGGAGGAGCCAAGGTGGCGAACCTGGCTCGAAAAACATTTCCCAACTTCCGCGGAGTAGGAGCCGGTCACGCAACCGTCTGGTCTACGCGCAATATAGGAGCGCGCGGTTTTCAATCTCCCGCGTTCTCAATCTCCATTGCGAGGCGTTTTGCCTAGGGCAAGGGCTGAGCCTCGTGCTCGACCGCGGTTGCGCTCAGTCCGACCCCCCAAAACCGCTGCGCACTTTTGGGCGACATGCATTAGGTCGGCTTCGCGTGGGCGCCAAACTAAAGTGGATTTACGTGGGCGGGAGCCACGCCACCCGTTTCGTGGGCGGCCTCAGCCCGAATAGCGGAGCACATTAACGAGCAGAGTGAAAGCGGGGGACGTCTGACGGCGGCTGGGATAATAGAGGTAATATCCTGGCCAAGGCGGGGACCACTCATCCAGCACCCGCATAAGGCGACCGCTCTCAAGATGAGGCTCCGCCACGTCCTCCGGCACATAGGCGAGGCCGAAACCATCCAGCGCGGCTT